>NZ_JAQZRK010000022.1:0-84403 GCF_028737495.1 Enterobacter cloacae complex sp. 2022EL-00981 | reverse complement strand
CGATCAACAACCTGTTTGACTGCTTCAGTTTTAAACTCTTCGGGATAACGCTTACCGCTCATGGGCACCTCTCTTTAAGCCATCTTAAATGACTCTGAGGTGTCTGTTAAACCCGTGGCGATTCACAACTCGAAAGGTCTGCCACTTCTGGCAATGAGCCTTGATAACCGATCTGATAATTGGCTGAACCTGTCAGCCATTGCGAGATATTTCGACGTTCCACGCAGCACTTTTTTGCAGCGGATGAATGATTACGGTTGGGAATCAGCACTTGCTCATTATGAGCAGCATCGAAAGACTAAACTGAAACATTGAGGCCGGGTTAATCCCGGCTTTCAAAACCCAAAACCCGATTGAGTTGTTTCATCTTGAAGAGCATTACTTATTGATGCACTTTTGATCGTTTCTAGGAAACTCTCTTTAGATGCAATGGCATCATCAAGAATGCCTTGTTTGTACAATGAAACATATAATGCCGCAGAATATGCTTGGCAATTTATCGAGCGCTCAGGGTTAAACTCTATGTCGGTAAATGCTGAATATTCAATTAGTTGCTCTGCTAGCTCGGTACGTTTTTTCAATGCACTTATGTACAGCCAATCATAAAATGCAGTACGTGGCTCCAGTTCCCATTCTTTACCAAAAAACTTGAATCCGGTTAGTCTGCCAGAAGTCAATAAACGTTTGTCCTTTTTGGCCTCGCGTGGAGTCATGTCAAACATGTCGGTATATGGCCCCCCTCGTTGGAAGACTTTGCTACCTTGAAACGCACATTCGATAGTTAATGTGCGTTGGTGTTTCAGAGTAGTAAAAGACAGGTTAAAAGCACTCAATGCAATACCGAGACTGTCACGCGACTTGCTGGAAATCTCAAGAATTTTGTCAACATTTGGCAGATTTGTTTTGGCTGCTTCATGAAGAGAGTCGATAGACTTCTGTTTCTGTGAAACTGACATGCCCGGAAACCACTTGAATTCCACAAGTTCGGTTTTAACGAAGAGTG
The DNA here is from genome assembly GCF_028737495.1 of Enterobacter cloacae complex sp. 2022EL-00981. Classification (NCBI taxonomy): domain Bacteria; kingdom Pseudomonadati; phylum Pseudomonadota; class Gammaproteobacteria; order Enterobacterales; family Enterobacteriaceae; genus Enterobacter; species Enterobacter cloacae complex sp. 2022EL-00981. The sequence goes on along the minus strand of NZ_JAQZRK010000022.1, from coordinate 83,400 downwards.
ATTGTTCAACAACAGGAACGTATACTGGTCTTTGTGCCATGAAACTACCTTATCGAACGAATGAGCGAGAAGCAAAGAAACCGCCCCCTACTTGGTTCAAACATACATTTCTTCCCAAAAGCAGATTTTCATAATCTGCTTTTACCGCTTGTTTGCAGAATGCTGCGCCAACAATATAATGTGGCTCAATCGTATCAAATACTAACACTTCTGCTTGCGCGTCTGTAGTGTCGTAGGGCAGCAAGCGTTGCTCTTGTCGAGTTTGTAACGCTGGCATTTCATCAAACATTCCTGAGAGTGCGGCAGTATCTTGAAGCTGATCTAGGGGTTGGCTACTCATTGTTCCATCGGCAGCATTGTGGCAACAAAATGCACATGGTTTTTCCCAAAGTAAAGCTGGACGCAAAAGTAGAACAACCCATTCAGTTTGAGGGTTATCGCAACGTAACCTGTAAAACATATGGTGGTTCGGTCGCGTTATTGATAGACATGACGCATTTGTATGTCCATCCCATCTATAAGGATCATTAATGACTGGATTAATTTGATTTTGGGCGGTGTTTGCAATTGGGATGATGCCATTTTGCATTATGCTTGCTAAGTTATCGACCCGAGTGAAATGAACAAGATGCTCGATTCCTCTTTGAGCCACGATGCTTTGGATTTGCTGAATTCGTTGAGGCATGGTCAGTTCTCTTTGTTTTTTATTTCAATTTATTTCTAAATGAATGAAAAAAAAACTGAATTTATTTGCCTATAATTAATACGGATTTATCATATTGTATTATGATTTTTTTTAATATTTTTATCTGAAATTTATTTTTTTTTTGGTTTTTTATGCTTTTTTCTGAGTTTGGTATCCAATATATGAGCTATTTTCATGCTGACGTCTTGACTGCTGATGAGGAAACAATCGGATAGTCCTGTTCTGGCGTAGATGCATAGTGGAAACTTGCATCTGCCAATTTGGAAACAAATGAGAACAACCCGTGAAACTTAGGCTGGGGCTACCCGGCCTTTTTTGTATTAGTAGGTTACCGCAGTGAGCCACAATGTGAGCCACAAGCTGGGACACATGCTGTTTTTAGAAGGGTTGTGTCTTTGACTTCCCGGTGGCATTATCCTGATCAGGGATTAACGGGACGTTAATCGCAAGCTTTTGATTTTGTTTTATTTGACTCGGGGTGCCCTTCTTTGTGAAGGCTGAGAAATACCCGTATTACCTGATCTGGATAATGCCAGCGTAGGGAAGTCAGATGCCTCCTCTGGTCATCGCTTCTTCACGCAAGGCAGGAGCGAACCTATGCAGCCTGACCTGCTCGATTTACACGTTTTACATCACTTCCGAACCCGTTCCCCGCTTACGCACTGTATGACCAACGATGTCGTGCAAACCTTTACGGCCAACGTTCTGCTGGCGCTTGGCGCTTCTCCGGCAATGGTGATTGAAGCCGAAGAGGCCGAGCAGTTTGCCGGGATGGCCGATGCGCTGCTGATTAACGTCGGTACCCTCACCACGCCCCGCGCCCAGTCGATGCGTCGGGCTATTGAAAACGCGGTGGCGGCAGGCAAGCCCTGGACGCTCGACCCGGTTGCGGTGGGCGCTCTGGCGTTCCGTACCCGCTTTTGTCATCAAATCCTTGCCCTGAAACCAGCCGCCATTCGCGGCAATGCGTCGGAAATTCTCGCCCTTGCGGGGATGAGCGCAGGGGGACGCGGTGTGGATACCACCGACACCGCCGTTGCCGCGCTACCCGCCGCGCAGGCGCTGGCTCGCCAGACCAATGCCATTGTGGCGGTGACGGGGGAGGTGGATTACGTCACCGACGGCCAGCGCACCCGAACGGTTGCGGGCGGCGATCCGTTAATGACCCGCGTGGTGGGCACCGGGTGTGCGCTCTCGGCGGTGGTGGCGGCGAGTTGTTCCCTGCCGGGGGATCGGCTGGATAATGTTGCCGCTGCCTGCGGATGGATGAAGCGTGCCGGAACGATCGCCGTTGCGCAGTCTCACGGGCCGGGCAGCTTTGCCAGCGCGTTCCTTGATGCGCTGCATAACCTGGAGGCACAGGCATGAAACGAATTAATGCTCTGACGATTGCCGGTACCGATCCAAGCGGCGGTGCCGGTATCCAGGCCGACCTGAAAACGTTCTCCGCTCTTGGCGCTTACGGCTGCTCGGTGATCACCGCGCTGGTGGCGCAAAACACGCGCGGCGTGCAGTCGGTCTACCGTATCGAGCCTGATTTTGTCGGTGCACAGCTGGACTCGGTGTTCAGCGATGTGCGCATCGACACCACCAAAATCGGGATGCTGGCGGAAACGGATATCGTCGAGGCGGTGGCTGAGCGGCTGCAACGTTATCAGGTGCAAAATGTGGTGCTTGATACGGTGATGCTGGCTAAAAGCGGTGACCCGCTGCTCTCTGTATCTGCTGTTGAGACATTGCGCAAGAAACTGCTGCCGCAGGTGGCGCTGATTACGCCAAATCTGCCGGAAGCGGCCGCACTGTTAGACGCGCCGCACGCGCAGAACGAACGTGAGATGAAAGAGCAGGGGAACGCCCTGCTGGCGATGGGGTGTGGCGCGGTGCTAATGAAAGGCGGCCATCTCGATGACGATGAAAGCCCGGACTGGCTCTTTACCCGCGACGGTGAACTGCGTTTCACGGCCCCGCGCGTGCATACCAAAAATACCCACGGTACGGGGTGCACGCTCTCTGCCGCGCTGGCGGCGCTGCGTCCACGGCACAACAGCTGGGACGATACGGTACGCGAGGCCAAAACATGGCTCTCGGCCGCGCTGGCAAAAGCCGATACTCTGGAAGTGGGTCACGGTATTGGGCCGGTTCATCATTTTCATGCATGGTGGTAAGCCAGTATACTGGCAGGAAACACCACGCCTGAGAAAACAGAGATGGAACAAGCGCATACCCGGTTAATCGCTCAACTCAATGAACGGATCGCCGCGCCCGACAACATGCCGCTGTATCTGAAATTTGCCGAAACGGTAAAAAACGCGGTACGCAGCGGGGTGCTGGAGCACGGGAATATTCTGCCCGGCGAGCGCGATCTGAGCCAGTTAACCGGGGTGTCGCGCATTACCGTGCGCAAAGCGATGCAGGCGCTGGAAGAAGAGGGCGTGGTAACGCGCGCCCGGGGTTACGGGACACAGATCAACAACATCTTTGAATATTCGCTCAAGGAAGCGCGCGGGTTTTCCCAGCAGGTGGTGCTGCGCGGTAAAAAACCTAACACGCTGTGGGTGAATAAACGGGTGGTGAAGTGTCCGGAAGAGGTGGCCAGCCAGCTGTCGGTCCCCCCGGACAGCGAGGTATTCTTGCTTAAGCGCATTCGTTACGTTGACGATGACGCGGTGTCGATTGAGGAGTCCTGGGTTCCGGTTGAGTTAATTCATGACCCGGACGCAATTGGCATCTCGCTGTACGACTACTTCCGTAGCCAGAATATCTTTCCGCAACGCACCCGCTCCCGGGTCAGCGCCCGGATGCCGGACAGCGAGTTTCAGGCGCATATCAGTATGGATGACAAAATACCGGTACTGGTGATCAAGCAGGTTGCGCTTGACCAGCAGCACCGGCCGATTGAGTACAGCATCAGCTACTGTCGCAGCGACCTATACGTCTTTGTGTGCGAGGAGTAAGGCCTCGCGCGTCGGCGCGCAATCCCCGCCGCGGTGGCTGACCACCCAGGCCGCCACGGCATTCCCCAGCGTCACGGCATCCGCCAGACGCCATCCTGCCGCCAGACCGGCAAGCGTACCGCCCGCATGGCTGTCGCCTGCGCCAATGGTATCGACGACGGTGGCGGGAAACGCAGGAACATAACCCGATGCGTCGCCTTCATACCAGGCTGCGCCATCTTTGTCGTGACGAATAATCAGCGCGGCGCCATAACGGTGCTGCCACTGCACGCCTAAAGTCTCAACGTCCATGCCAGCGCGCTCCGCGGCAATCTGCGCCTCCTGACGATTGAGCGACACGATGGGTTTCAGGGCCATGATCCGCGCCATCAGCGCGTCGGGAATATCGGCAATGCGGGGGCCAAAATCGATAAACGCGGTGACATTTTCCAGCGACTCCAGCCAGCGTGTGAGCAGTTCACCCGATGGTGATGCCAGCTGATAGCCGGACAGATACACCAGGCTACCCGGCGGGACATTCAGCCCATCCAGCCAGTGCGGCTGCCACTGGTTCTCCACGCCGCTGAACGACATAAAGGTACGTTCACCGTCAGGCTCTACCAGCGCCAGACACCAGCCGTTATCGCCTGCTTCGGCCTCCACGGCGCTGTGCAGATCCTGCCTGGCCATGGCGTTACGGATGATCTCCGCCCATACGCCGTGGCCGACGGGCAGGGCGTTTTGCGCCGCAATGCCGAGGCGCTTCAGGGCGATGGCAATATTCAGCGCACAGCCGCCGATATTCACCCCTTGTTGTTTCAGCTCGATATCGCATCCGCGCCAGGGCAGGGCGTACGCGTCGGCGATCACGTCGATGACCGCCGCGCCCAGCACCGTGACCGGGCGTGTGGCCTGTAACGTTTCAAGACGTTGGGCTAACGTACTCATACGCCCTCCCTTTGCTCCCGGTAGTGCAGCAGTTTTTCGCAATAGTAGTCAAAATCGAGCCGGTTTTCGGTATCGAGTTCATCCTTCAGCGCCGGGTCAATCGCCTGCACGCCGTGCAGTGCCCCGCAGATGGCCGTTGCCATCGCCCCGATGGTGTCTGTATCTCCGCCGAGGTTGGCGCACAAAATCGCGCAGCGGTTAGGGTCCGTGCCGGCCAGCTCCACCATCGCAATCGCCGCCGGAACGGACTCAATGGTGCTGGTGCCCGCGCCAATAAGCTGGTAAACCTGCTCGCTGGCGGAGTCGATGCCGTGGGCTTCCCGCACGGTCTTAAGCGCCAGTTCAATACGAGCCGCCAGCGAGGCGCTGAAGGTGGTGGTATTCGCCTCCTGTGCGTAGCGGGCAATACCGGGCAGGGCATCGACGATGTTCTGCCAGCGCTCGCCGTCGATGGCGCGCGAAACCGCCCAGGCAATCACCACGGCCCCGGCGATGGCGAGGTCCGATTTATGCGTCGGGCTGGAGGCCAGCGCGACCTGCCCGACAAAATGTTCCAGCCGCGTCGCCGGTAGCAGGCAGCCCAGCGGGGAAGCCCGCATCGCCGCCCCGTTGGTCACACCGTTGTTGTCCAGTTCACTGACGGGTTTGCCGTCGCGGATGGCGTTAAGCGCGATTTTTGAGGTGGGACCCAGCACGTTTTTATTAAAGGCATCGAAATCCAGCGCCCAGTTCAGGATGTGTTTGCCGATGACATCCGCGTCAATCTCCCCGTCGCATTCGATAATCGCATCGGCCAGGCACAGTGCCATCGAAGTATCATCGGTAAACTCCGCGCGCTTAAAATAGCAGGCCGCGTTATTCTCTGCCGGACCGGGTAAGAAGCGGTCGATCCAGCCGAAGTGCGCTTTTACGCGCTTTCTTGGCCACAGCTCGGAGGGCATACCCATCGCATCCCCTAACGCCTGCCCGTAAAGAGCACCGAGAATACGTTCTTGTTTCATTTAACTTCCCCTTGTGTCAGCGCAGCATCGCCATCAACCACCTCAATTGCGGTGATCTCTTTGTCCGATTCGCGGAAAAACAGCATAAACAGCACGGCGATCACGGCAATCATGATCGCACCGAATGTCCACATTCCGGCCCAGTTGAAGGTCAGCCCATTCACCGGCTCTTTGTAAGCGAACATTTTTTCCATCATCACGCCGCCCAGGCGGTAACCCAGCAGGCTACCAAAGCCCTGACAGCACAGCGTAATCAGGCCTTGCGCAGCCGTACGCATATGCGCCGGCGCTTTTTTATCCACGTAGATATACGCGGTTACATAGTAGAAGTCGTAGCTCACCCCGTGCAGCAGAATGCCGAGGAACAGCAACGCATAGGTGAAGTATTGTTCCGCGCCACCGTAAACAAAGAAACCGTAGCGGATGGCGGCCGTGAGCAGGCCCAGCAGTAAGACCTTCTTAATACCAAAGCGTTTAGTGAAGAACGGCAGCGCCAGCATAAAGAAGATTTCAGAGAACTGGCCGAGCGTCATCCAGCCGGTGGCGTTTTTCATCCCCACTTCGGTGAGATAGCCGTTGGCGAAGATGTAATAGAAGGCCAGCGGCATCGCGAACAGGAAAGAGCAGAAGAAGAATACCAGGAAGTTTTTGTCGCGCAGCAGGATCAGCGCGTCCAGACCGAGCATCACTTTGAAATCCAGCTTGCCGGTACTTTTCGGCGGCGTATTCGGCAGGAACAGGGCAAACACGCCCAGCAGGGCGGAGCTGGCTGCGGTCATCAGCAGCGGAATATTGGTATCAGAGATATCGCTATAGCCCAGCATCTGCGGCAGGAACCCGCATGCCAGACCGGAGGCGATCCAGCCGATAGTGCCCATCACGCGAATACGCGGGAAATCGGCTTCCACGTCATCGACGTTGGCGAAGGCAATACTGTTGGTCAGCGCAATGGTGGGCATATAGGTAAGAGAGTAGGCCAGCAGCAGCGGGAAGAAGGTGCTGAACTGGGTTTGCTGTGCGGCGAAGTACATCAGAATGGCACCGGCAAACATCAGAACCGCCAGCACTTTCTGGGCGGCAAAGAAGCGGTCGGTCAGCGAGCCGACGAGAATAGGCGACAGGATCGCCGCAATGGCCGTACAGGCGTAGGACCAGCCAATCTCCCCGGCGGTAAAGCCGCTTTTGCTCAGCCATAGCCACAGCGGCACAAACCACGCTCCCCAGATAAACCATTCAACAAACATCATGAATGACAGTTGGACTTTCGTTTTCATTGTTTAATCCTGCATGTCAGTGAGAGTACGCCTTTAACATACCATTCAATAATACCTTTAAAATACCTTTGTGGTGATTGTTTGATCAATGTAACAGTTTTGTTGTACACGAATCGAGCCAGCAGATTGTGCTGAAAAAAAATGCAAATGCTGGAAAATCTGTTAAGTCGGTACCAGGCTTAGTCTGCCCATAAAAATGTGGGTCTGGATAAACACTCACCGACATGACGTCGGAATTACGGGAGCATCGCTATGACTGATATTGCGCAGTTGCTTGGCAAAGACGCCGACAGCCTTTTACAGCATCGTTGTATGACCATTCCAGCCGACCAGCTTTATCTGCCCGGCCACGACTACGTTGACCGCGTGATGGTGGATAACAACCGTCCACCGGCCGTGCTGCGAAATATGCAGACGCTCTATAATACCGGGCGGCTGGGCGGTACCGGGTATCTCTCGATTCTGCCGGTTGACCAGGGCGTTGAGCACTCGGCAGGCGCCTCCTTTGCAGCCAATCCGCTCTACTTTGATCCGAAGAACATTGTTGAGCTGGCGATTGAAGCAGGCTGTAACTGTGTGGCCTCTACCTATGGCGTGCTGGCGTCTGTTTCACGGCGTTATGCCCACCGCATTCCTTTCCTCGTCAAACTGAACCACAACGAGACGCTCAGCTACCCAACCGAATATGACCAGACCCTCTACGCCAGCGTTGAGCAGGCGTTCAATATGGGCGCAGTAGCGGTTGGGGCGACGATCTACTTCGGCTCTGAGCAGTCCCGTCGTCAGATTGAAGAGATTTCCGCCGCCTTTGAACGCGCCCATGAGCTCGGGATGGTGACCGTGCTGTGGGCGTATCTGCGTAACTCCGCGTTTAAAAAAGACGGGGTGGATTACCACGTCTCAGCTGACCTGACCGGTCAGGCGAACCACCTGGCCGCAACCATTGGCGCTGACATCGTGAAGCAGAAAATGGCCGAGAATAACGGCGGCTATAAGGCGGTGAACTTCGGTTATACCGATGACCGTGTCTACAGCAAACTGACCAGCGATAACCCGATCGACCTGGTGCGCTACCAGCTGGCGAACTGCTACATGGGACGCGCCGGGCTGATTAACTCCGGCGGTGCGGCGGGTGGAGATACTGACCTGTCTGACGCGGTACGCACGGCGGTTATCAACAAACGCGCAGGCGGTATGGGGCTGATACTTGGCCGTAAAGCGTTTAAGAAATCGATGGCTGACGGCGTGAAGCTGATCAATGCAGTTCAGGATGTCTATCTGGACAGCAAAGTGACGATCGCCTGACGCCTCACTCTCCCTCTCCCTGTGGGAGAGGGCTGGGGTGAGGGGATTAGCGCAGAAGCACACAATCCGGCGGCAACCGGCACTGCAGCGCGCCGGGCAACACCTCTATGCGGAAATGCTCCCCGCTCAACGGTTCCCCATCCAGATTAAACGTCATCCCGTGCGGGGCATTTACTTCGAACCACGCGGATTTTCCGGCAATAATGTTTGGGCTCTCTTCGGGCTGCGTCAGCGTGGTAAATAGCGCGGGCAGCAGGCCGTCGCCGGTGAAAATACGCAGCTGAAGCTGACCGTCATTAATCAGCGCCTCCGGGCAAAGCTGCTGCCCGCCGCCTGCCTGACGACCGTTGCCAATGCCAATCACCAGCGCGTCTCCCTGCCACTGGAAATCCTCGCCGCGAATTTCACAGCGGTCCGGCTTGAGGGTGTCCATGCGCATCAGACCGTGGATCAGATAAGAGACACCGCCCAGCGCCGCTTTGAGTTTTTCCGGCGTTTCGCTGGTGATCCGCGTGCCGAACCCGCCCGTCGCCATGTTGATAAAGCAGGTTTTGTCATTCACCTGCGCAATGTCCACGGCGGTAGCTTTGCCAAGGATCGCCAGTTGCAGGGCTTTACTCAACTCCTCCGGAATGCCAGCGCTGGTGGCAAAATCATTGGCGGTACCGAGCGGTAAAATGCCCATCACCGGACGGTCTTCGGTGGGCAGGTCGACAAGCGCAGAGGCGATCTCATTGATGGTGCCGTCGCCGCCGCCGGAGATAATGGTTTCGACGCCCAACGTCAGGCCTTCATGGATATACCGTGCCGCGTCGCCTTTTTCCCACGTGACCCGTACATGGATCCGCGCCCCGTCTTCCCGCAAATCAGTGATTGCCTGACGCAGCAGATCGTTGCCTGCACTTTTACCATTGAGAATCAATAAACTGTCTGGATAGGTTGCCATCCTCGCTGCTCCCTTTTTTAGCGTTAGTAAGAGTGTATAGCAGTGTGGAAAAAAGCGGGTAAGAACAGGATGAAAGGGAAAAATAAGGCCGCCAATTTTATCTGGAGGCCTTACCAATTTAGACTCATTTATGAGGAGGATAATCGAAACCTCCATGAGGAGGACGACAGCGATAAATGCGTTGTAATCCCAATCTCCACCCTTTCAGAAAACCGAACCGCTTCAGGCTAATCAGCGTGTACTTTGAGCAGGAAGGAGTATGGCGGCAGCGATTACGGATACTCATTGGGGCATGGTTACGGTATAAGAGTATGAAATGTATGCTAAGCCATTTAAGCATCTGTCACTTCTTTTCTGAAAGTAATGACATAATAGTGTGTCAATGTTGATTTATTTCCGCCAAAGCACCCTGGCCGCTCTTCTATACCGATTGTATCAACGCGCTGGAATTCCCACCCTTCGGCAGCCCAGGAATTCACTTCTTGCTCTAAATACGCTGCTGCAATGCCATCTTTATTATCCTTTGCCTTGATAGAAATGTTTGGTGGAATCTGAACCATCTTATAGGTGTACATATAGAATCCCTTGCTTTTTGAGTGGTTATTGATGGTAAGGCCTGACATCTTTTGATTCAAATGGATTGTTGCAGAAACAAGGTGATGCGATCGCCTACAGGCATCAAAAGTGTAATTTTATTTCCTCAGGAGATGTTCCATGCAAGTGCAGCAGAATGGCGAAAAACAGAGCATTAAAAAATAAGCCCACGTAAGGGAGATTACGCGGGCTAAGGAGGTGGTTCCTGGTACAGCTAGCATTTATGGGTTATGTTTTTCAGCGCTGGGGATAATACCCGTATTGAACGAAGCGGTATGTGATCCGATTCTAAGAATTTTCCCGGCGCGAAAAAATTTCCCTGGTTGACTATTTACTATGCGGATTTCGGGTGCTTTCACCGTTGAAATTGCGCATCAGCAGGGCAAACTCCAGCTCCACCTCTTCCGGTACCGGCAGCCAGACGGTATGGCCATTGCCCGGCGCGACCTCAATCGCTTCGCCTTTGCCGTTCTCCAGGTGTTCCAGCGTGAAGTTCATGTTGCCCTGCGGGGTCATCAGCTCCAGGCTGTCGCCTTTGGTGAACTTGTTTTTCACCGCCACGGCGGCCAGCGCACCTTTGCGCTCGCCGGTAAAATCGCCGACAAACTGCTGACGCTCGGACACGGAGTAGCCATGCTCGTAGTTCTGGTAGTCGTCATGGGTATGACGACGCAGGAAACCTTCGGTATAGCCGCGGTGCGCCAGACCTTCCAGAGTTTCCAGCAGGCTGGTGTCGAACGGTTTACCGGCTGCCGCGTCGTCAATCGCTTTGCGGTACACCTGTGCGGTACGCGCGCAGTAGTAATAGGATTTGGTGCGGCCTTCAATTTTCAGGGAGTGCACGCCCATCTGGGTCAGACGTTCAACGTGGGCGACGGCGCGCAGATCTTTTGAGTTCATGATGTACGTGCCATGCTCGTCTTCAAAGGCGGTCATGTACTCGCCCGGACGTTTGGCCTCTTCAATCATAAACACGCTGTCGGTTGGTGCGCCGATGCCCAGCGTAGGCTCAACGTTCGTAACCGGGATTGGCTCATGCTTGTGGACGATATTACCGATATCGTCCTCTTTGCCTTCCTGGACATTATATTCCCAGCGGCAGGCGTTGGTGCAGGTGCCCTGGTTCGGGTCGCGCTTGTTGATGTAACCGGAGAGCAGGCAACGCCCGGAGTAGGCCATGCACAGCGCACCGTGAACGAAAATTTCGATTTCCATATCCGGCACCTGGGTGCGGATCTCTTCAATTTCGTCGAGGGAAAGTTCACGCGACAGAATGACGCGGGTCAGCCCCATCTGTTTCCAGAATTTGACCGTCGCCCAGTTAACGGCGTTAGCCTGCACGGAGAGGTGAATATCCATCTCCGGGAAGTTCTCCCGAACCAGCATGATTAAACCCGGATCCGACATGATCAGCGCGTCCGGCCCCATATCCACCACCGGCTTCAGGTCACGGATGAACGTCTTCAGCTTGGCATTGTGCGGCGCGATATTAACCACCACGTAGAATTTTTTGCCCAGGGCATGCGCTTCGTTGATGCCGAGCTGCAGGTTCTCGTGGTTGAATTCGTTGTTGCGCACGCGCAGCGAGTAGCGCGGTTGGCCCGCGTAGACGGCGTCGGCACCATAGGCGAAAGCGTAACGCATATTTTGCAGCGTTCCCGCCGGGGAAAGGAGTTCCGGTTTAAACATGTTTATTCTCGTTCTGATGACAGGTCAGATCCGCGTGCACCAGGTGCAGCGGTAAGGGGAGATCCCCCACTTTAAGGGCGGGCATTGTAGCGCTGCGGGGCAGGGAGGTAAAGCTTTGCCCCTCACCCCTTTGTGGAGAGGGTTAGGGTGAGGGGGCGTTTAGCTATGCAATCCTGCACGCATCCGCTTCCCAGCGGTATCCCACGCCATACACCGCGCGAATAAATGACTGTTCGGCGTCGAGCGCCTCCAGCTTACGGCGCAGGTTTTTGATGTGGCTGTCGATGGTGCGGTCTGTCACCACGCGGTAATCGTCATACAGGTGGTTGAGCAGCTGCTCGCGAGAGAACACTTTTCCCGGCTCGTGGGAAAGGGTTTTCAGCAGGCGGAACTCAGCAGGCGTGAGATCGAGAAGCTTGCTGCGCCAGCTGGCCTGGAAGCGGCTCTCATCGACAATCAGCGGGCTTTCGGCGTCCAGCACCTGAAGCTCGCGCTGCGGCTTACAGCGACGCAGAATGGTTTTCACGCGGGCGACCACTTCACGCGGGCTGTAGGGTTTGCAAATGTAATCGTCCGCGCCAATTTCGAGTCCCAGCAGTCGGTCGATCTCTTCGATTTTTGCCGTCACCATGACGATCGGCACGTCGGAGAAGCGACGAATTTCCCGGCACAGGGTCAGGCCATCCGTGCCGGGGAGCATCAGATCCAGCAGGATCAGATCCGGCGGCGTCTGGCGCACGTACGGTAACACCTGATCGCCATGGCTGATAAGCGACGGGGCGTAGCTGGCCGCACGTAAATAGTCGATCAGTAACTGCCCAAGCTTAGGCTCGTCTTCCACAATCAAAATGCGTGGCGTGTTTTCGTCAATCGGTAATTCGGTCATGCTTCTCTCGATAAATCCCGTTCCAGCGGTAACTCTACTGTAATGCTAACCCCGCCAAAAGGCGAATGGGCGGCATGCAGGGTGCCATTGTGCGCCTCGACGATATTAACGCAAATCGCCAGTCCCAGCCCGGAGCCGCCGCTGGCACGGTTGCGGGAGCCTTCGGTGCGATAAAAACGTTCAAACAGTTTTTCCAGCTGCGCATCCTGCACGCCGGGAGCGGAGTCGGCAAAGGTGAGGGCGAAGCGGCCGTTTTCCTGTCTGCCGGAGATGTGGAGTCCGCCACCGCTGTCGGTGTAGCGCAGGCTGTTTTCAAGCAGGTTGTTGAAAAGCTGCATCAGACGATCTTTATCGCCAAACACCACCGCGCTGTCCGGCAGGGAGAGGTCAATGGTCAGGTTGCGGCTGGCAAAACGTTCGCGGAAAGCCCCACTGATAACCTCCAGAATGTTGATCACGTCCACCGGTGCTTTCTGGTAGGCCAGCGCCCCTTCGTCTGACATGGAGAGCTGGTGCAGATCGTCTACCAGTTTGGTCAGCGTACCCACTTCCGCCTGCAGCGAAGCCACGGATTCGGGCGTGAACTTGCGCACGCCATCCTGAATGGCCTCCAGTTCGCCGCGCAGCACTGCCAGCGGGGTGCGCAGCTCGTGCGAAATATCGGCCATAAAATCGCGCCGCATCTGCTGGTTTTTCTCCAGCGTACTGGCGAGCTGGTTAAAATCCTGCGCCAGCTTGCCCAGCTCATCCTGGCTGCGCGTGTCCACGCGGGTGGAAAAATCCCCGGCGGCCAGTTTATGCGTACCTTCCACCAGCCTTTTCACCGGGGCGAGCAGGCCCCGCGCCAGCGGGAAGGTGGCAAGCGCGGCCAGCAGCGTGGAGAGGATGACGATCAGCCAACTGGCCCGGCGCTGCTGACGATCGAAGTTGATATCGGTGTTGCGCGTCAGGCGTTCCACTGGAGAGGCGATAACCCAGCCGACGGTAGCGTTATTCACTTTGATTGCCCGCCGGGTGCCGTCCGGGGGGATGGGCGCACGAGGGCCAACCAGCGTGCGCATATCCTGGTCGATCACCCAGAACTGGGTGCGCCAGCCGTGGGGCGGCATGCCCGGGCCGGGGCGGTCATCGCCGCTATCGTGCTCCAGCGAGCGCAGGATCTGGAAGATAAAACGGTCATTGTTGCGCAAAAAACGCCAGTTCCCGTGCTGGGCATACTGCTCGCTCAGTGCATCGCTCAAACCTTGCAGGCGCTGCTCATTACCATGCTTAATGTAATCGATAAAACCGCGCTCAAAGCTGAGCCGTACGGCCCAGTGCATGGTGATTAGCAGGACAATACAGGTGGCAAAAATTGCCAGAAAGAGCTTACCGGTAATGCCCGGACGCCAGAATTTCATGATCCACTCCTTTTACTGCGCCGGATAACGACGTTCTTACGGGTATCATCCGGCACACGGGCGAAGATGAAAGCGGGCAGGGCGATGATAACCGCCATGCTGAGATACGTGTATAAAAAGACCTGATGCGCCACCGGTGTGTCGATGCTGAGATGGTGCTGACCGTACATGCCGAGCAGTAAACCGGCAATGGTGACCCCCACGCTCATGGAGAGCTGCATGATCATCGACAGCAAACTGTTGCCGCTGCTTGCCAGTTCGTCCGGCAGATCCTTCAGCGTCAGGGTGTTCATCGACGAGAAGCGCATGGAGTTAATAATGCCCTGGCAGAACAGCACCAGCGGCAGGGCGTAGTACCAGCCCATCAGCGCTACGGCCATAAACAGCAGGCTGACCAGTGCCAGCCCCAGCGTGGCGGTGACCAGCACGTGGCGATAGCCAAAGCGGTTAACCACCTGCACCACAATGCGCTTCATTCCCATGCTGCCCAGCACCATCGGGATCATCATCAGCCCCGCGTGAAACGGTGAAAAGCCCATACCGATTTGCAGGAACACGGGTGTCATAAACGGCAGCATGCCGCTGTCCACGCGCCCCGCAAAACTTCCGAACAGGCCAAGCCGGTAAGTAGGGTTTTTAAACAGCGTCAGGCTGAACAGCGCCCGGTCGTTTCCTCTGGCATGCCACAGATACCACAAAATGGCGCTCATCCCGATAACGATCAGAATGGCGAGCGTCAGTGAGGAGATTCCCAGCCCTTTTTGCCCGTCGAGAGCGAGGGTCAGCGTCGCCATACCGGTGGCGAGCAACAGAAAACCGACTACATCAAAGCGCCGCGTCTGCAGGGTGTAGTTGGGCATCAACGCCAGGGTGGCGATAGCGCCAATAATGCCCACCGGCAGGTTGATGAGGAAAATCCAGTGCCAGGAGGCATATTCCACGAGTATCCCGCCCAGCGCCGGACCAAGCAGCGGACCCACCTGGCCTGGTAAGGTCACAAAAGTCATTGCCGCCATATACTGCTCGCGCGGGACGATTTTCATCACCGTCAGTCGCCCGACTGGCACCATCATAGCCCCACCGACGCCCTGCAGAACGCGTGCCATTATCAGCTGATCCAGCGTATTCGCCATCGCGCAACACAGCGAACCCGCGGTAAACAGCACGATAGCGGTGAAGAAGATATTGCGCACCCCCACTTTGTCCGCCAGCCAGCCGCTGGCAGGGAGCATCACGGCAACGGTCAGCACATAGGAGACAATCACCATATGCATGTGCAGCGGGCTCTCCCCCAGGCTTTTTGCCATTGAGGGGAGGGCGGTGTTGACGATGGTAGTATCCAGCGACTGCATAAAAAAGCCGAAGGCCACTATCCATAATTGCCAGCGAACGTTACTGGGAAGATCAGTCATTTACCCGGTCACCGTGGTTCTGTTTTTACGTGAAAAACGCAGCCGCAGGCGGTCAAAGAACAGATAGACCACCGGCGTGGTGTAGAGCGTCAGGAGCTGACTCATCACCAGCCCACCGACGATAGTGATCCCCAGCGGCTGGCGCAGCTCTGAACCATCGCCACCGGAGATCACCAGCGGCAGCGCGCCAAACAGCGCCGCCAGCGTGGTCATCATGATCGGACGAAAACGCAGCAGGCAGGCCTGGAAAATCGCCTCTTCTGGCGTCAGGTTGCCGTTACGCTGAGCCTCCAGCGCAAAGTCCACCATCATGATGGCGTTTTTCTTCACAATACCAATTAACAGCATGATCCCGATTAAGGCGATGAGGCTAAAGGGCGCGCCAAACAGCTCCAGCGCCAGCAACGCCCCCACGCCTGCCGACGGCAGCGTCGAGAGAATGGTCAGCGGATGAACATAGCTCTCATACAGCACGCCAAGCACGATATAGACCGTGGCAATGGCCGCCAGAATCAAAATCACCTGCGAATTCATCGTCTCCTGGAAGACCTGCGCGGTCCCGGCAAAACTGCCGCGTACGGTCGAGGGCACGCCGAGCTGGGTCATGGCACGGTCGATGGCCTCGCTGGCCTCGGAAAGCGACGAGCCGGTGGGCAGGTTAAAGGAGATTGTGGACGCTGCCGACAACCCCTGATGGTTCACAGAGAGCGGCGCGTTAGCGGGCCGCCAGCTGGCGAAGTAAGAGAGCGGGATCGCTTTACCGTCGTTGTTAATGACAAACATTTTATCCAGCGCGCTGATGTCCTGGGTATAGCGCGGGTCCACTTCCATCACCACCTTGTACTGGTTCATTGGCTGATAGATGGTGGAAATCTCGCGCTGGCCAAAGGCGTTGTTCAGCAGACTGTTGGCGGCTTCAACGTTAATGCCCAGCCGCGACATGGTTTCACGATCGTAGGTCAACCCCATCTCTGCCCCGTTGTCCTGCTGATCGGAGTTCACGTCCGCCAGCTGCGGCAGGGCGGCCAGCGCTTTACGGATTTTGGGCTCCCACTCGCGCAACGCGGCCAGATCGTCAGAGAGCAGGGTGTACTGGTAGCTGGCGTTCGCCTGACGTCCGCCCACGCGGATATCCTGAACGGCCATCAAAAACAGGTTGGCGCCTGGCTCTTTGGCGAGCTTCATTCGCAGCCGGTCTATCACCTGCTGCGCCGTTTCATTGCGCTCGCCGCGCGGCTTAAGGGTGATAAACATCATCCCGCTGTTAACGCGTGACCCGCCGGTAAAGCCGGTAACGTTATCCACCGCCCTGTCTTCGCGGATGATCTTCATAAAATCCTGCAGCTTGCCGCGCATCGCCTGGAAGGAAATACTCTGGTCAGCCTGGATGCCGCCCATCAGCACGCCGGTGTCCTGCTCCGGGAAGAAGGTTTTCGGGATGGAGATATACAGCCAGACGTTGAGCGCGATGGTGCCGACAAGCACCAGACCAACCAGCCGCGTGTGGTTGAGCACCCACTTCAGTGATTTTCCGTACCCTTCCTGCATTGCCAACAGGAAACGGCCAAACCCTTTACGACGCGGCTGCGAGTGCGGTTTGCTGCGCTTAAGCATCCAGCCGCACATCATTGGCGTGAGCGTTAGCGAGATAATCAGCGAGATGCCGATAGCCACCGAAAGGGTGACGGCAAATTCGCGCAGCAGTCGCCCCGGCAGCCCGCCCATCAGCAGCAGCGGCAGGAATACCGCCACCAGCGACAGGCTCATGGAGAGCACCGTAAAGCCCACTTCGCGCGTGCCCTGCAGGGCGGCCTGCAGCGGTTTTACCCCGGCTTCCAGATGGCGGGAAATATTCTCCAGCACCACGATGGCGTCATCGACCACAAAGCCGGTGGCGATGGTCAGCGCCATCAGCGACAGGTTGTTCAGGCTAAAGCCGCACAGGTACATGGCGGCGAAGGTACCAATCAGCGACACCGGTACCGCAACGGCGGGAATAAGCGTTGCGCGGCCCGAGCGCAGAAACAGGAACACCACCAGGATCACCAGCCCGACGGAGATCACCAGCGTCTGTTCCACCTCTTCAAGCGAGGCGCGAATGGTCGGCGAACGATCCTGGGCAATCTGCAGATCAATAGCGGCTGGGATGGTCTTCTGTAACTCCGGCAAACGCGCGCGAATGCTGTTTACCGTTTCGATAATATTGGCTTCCGGCAGCTTGCGGATCATCAGCAAGATGGCCGGTTTGGCGTTGGTCATCCCGGCGTTGCGCACGTCCTGCACCGAGTCGGTGACGCTGGCTACGTCGCTTAAACGTACCGCCGCGCCGTTATTGTAGTGGATGATGAGCGGCTGATATTCGGCGGCGGTTTTGAGCTCGTCGTTGGTCTGGATCTGCCAGCGGTGGCTGTTGCTCTCTATCGCCCCCTGCGGCCTGCGCACGTTGGCGCTGCTAATGGCGGAGCGCACGTCATCCAGCGACACGCCCTGGTTAAACAGCGCCTGCGGGTTCAGGCCGACGCGCACGGCGGGCAGGGAGCTACCGCCAACGCTCACGTCACCCACGCCGTTTATTTGTGAGATCGTCTGCGCCAGTTGGGTCGACGCAAAGTCGTAGAGCTGCCCCTGGGAATAGGTGTCCGAGGTCAGCGTCAGGATCATGATCGGCGCGTCGGACGGGTTGGCTTTACGGTAGGTCGGGCGGCTTGGCATTCCGCTCGGCAGCAGGCTTTGCGCGGCGTTGATGGCGGCCTGCACGTCGCGCGCCGCACCGTTAATATCCCGGTCGAAGCTGAACTCCAGAATGATGCGCGTGCTGCCGAGCGAGCTGCTGGAGGTCATCTCGTTGACCCCCGCAATTCGCCCGAGCGAGCGTTCCAGTGGCGTGGCAACCGACGAGGCCATGGTCTCCGGCGACGCGCCCGGCAGCGATGCGCTGACCATGATCACCGGAAAATCCACCTGCGGCAGGGGGGCTACCGGCAGCAGGCGGAAGCCCAGCACGCCGCACAGCGTAATGGCGAGCGAGATTAAAATCGTCGCCACCGGGCGGTAAATGAAGAGGGCGAAAAACTTCACTTACGCCTCCTCTTCACGTTTCGGGAAGCGGCTTTTGGTCCACAGGGCCAGTTGGTCAAACAGCAGGTAAATCACCGGCGTGGTGAACAGCGTCAGCACCTGGCTCACCAGCAGACCACCGACCATGCCGATACCCAGCGGACGGCGCAGCTCGGCACCGACGCCGGTGCTGAGCATCAGCGGCAGCGCGCCCAGCAGGGCGGCGAGCGTGGTCATCAGGATCGGACGAAAACGCAACAGACAGGCCTGGAAGATGGCGTCTCGCGGCGACATGCCCTGCTCGCGCTCGGCGGCAAGGGCGAAGTCGATCATCATGATGGCGTTTTTCTTCACGATCCCGATAAGCAGGATGATGCCGATAATGGCGATGACGTCCAGTTCGCTGCCCGCCAGCATCAGGGCCAGTAGCGCACCCACCCCGGCGGTCGGCAGGGTGGAGAGGATGGTGATTGGGTGGATAAAGCTTTCGTACAGCACCCCGAGGACGATGTACATCGCCACCACGGCAGCCACGATCAGCCAGATGGTATTGCCCAGCGCAGCCTGGAACGCCAGGGTGCTGCCCTGGAACTGGGTCTGAATATCAGACGGGAAGTTGAGTTCTTTCTCTGCGCCCAGAATGGCCTCGACCGCTTCACCCAGCGAATAGTTGTCCGGTACGTTGAACGAGATGGTGGTGGACGGGAACTGATCGAGATGGTTAATCGACAGCGGCGTATAACGCTCCTCCACGCTGGCAATGGCGTTTAACGGTACAATGCCGCCCTCTTTGCTGGTCAGGCGCACCGAGTCCAGCGCGGCCAGGCCGGGCGTGTTATCGGTGTTGTGTTCCAGCACCACGCGATACTGATTCGCCTGGGTATAAATGGTGGAGATGAGGCGCTGACCAAAGGCGTTATAGAGCGCGTTGTCCACGTCGGACATGGTGATGCCCAGTCGGCTGGCAGTATCGCGATTGACATTCACATATGCCGCCAGCCCTTTGTCCTGCCAGTCGCTGCTGACGTCAGAAAGCTGCGGCAGCGCCTTGAGTTTGTTGACCAGTTGCGGTACCCACGTGCTCAGCGCATCAAGGCTGGTGGCCTGAAGCGTGAACTGGTACTGCGTGCGGCTGACCTGGGTATCGATGGTCAAATCCTGAATTGGCTGCAGGTAAAGTTCAATCCCCGGCACGCGCGCCACGGCAGTTTGCAGCCGCTCAATAACGGCGTTGACCCGATCGTCGCGGTCGTCCAGCGGCTTGAGGTTGATCTGCAGACGCGCACTGTTCAGCGACGGGTTGGTGCCATCGACGCCCACGTACGCGGTCAGGCTTTCCACCGCCGGATCTTTCATGATGATGTCAGAGACCTGCTGCTGACGCTGCGCCATGCTGGCGAAGGAGACCGACTGGGGCGCCTGAAGCGTGCCCTGAATAATGCCGTTGTCCTGAATCGGGAAGAAGCCTTTCGGGATAACGATCCACAGCATGACGCTGAGTGCCAGCGTGCCGAGCGCCACGCCGAGCGTCGCCCACGGGTGGTTAAGCACTTTTGCCAGCACCCGGCCATAAGCGGCAATGATCCGTTCGAACATCCGCTCAGAGGCGCGAGAGAAACGGTTTTGCTTGCGCAGGGATTCATGGCTCAGCATGCGGGCGCACATCATTGGCGTCAGGGTCAGCGACACCACGGCAGAGATCAGAATGGCGACCGCCAGCGTGACGGCAAACTCGCGGAACAGTCGCCCGACGATATCGCCCATAAACAGCAGCGGGATCAGCACCGCAATCAGCGAGAAGGTCAGCGAGATAATGGTAAATCCGATCTCGCCCGCACCTTTCAGCGCAGCGGCCAGCGGTTTTTCGCCTTTCTCGATATAGCGCGAGATGTTCTCGATCACAACGATGGCATCATCCACCACGAAGCCGGTGGCGATGGTGAGCGCCATCAGCGTCAGGTTGTTGATCGAAAAATCGAGGAACACCATCACGGCAAATGTTCCCACCAGCGAGAGCGGCACGGCAACGGCGGGAATGATGGTTGCCGGTACGTTGCGCAGGAACAAATAGATGATCATCACTACCAGCGCAATCGCCAGCATCAGCTCAAACTGGGTATCGGTAACCGACGCGCGAATGTTGGTGGTACGGTCGGAAAGCACCTTCACAGTGACCGATTTGGGCAGGCTTTCGATAAGCTGCGGGAGCATGGTGCGAATGCTGTCGGCGGTTTCAATGATGTTAGCGCCCGGCTGGCGCTGCACGTTCATTACAATCGCCTGCTGTTTGTTGGCCCACGCACCCAGCCAGCTGTTTTCCGCGCCTTGTTCAACGGTGGCGACGTCACCCAGACGTACCGGCGCACCGTTCTGGTAGGCAATAATCAGCTGACGGTACTCATCGGCAGATTGCATCTGATCGTTGGCCGAGAGCGTCACAGCGCGGGTCGGGCCGTCCAGCGAGCCTTTCGCCGAGTTGACGTTGGCGTTGCTGATGGCGGTGCGGATGGTTTCGCTGGTCAGCCCCAGCGCAGCGATGGCCTGCGCATTAAGCTTCACGCGCACCGCCGGGCGTTGTCCGCCCGCCAGCGTTACCAGCCCGACGCCGGAGACCTGGGAAATTTTCTGCGCCACGCGGGTTTCGACCATGTCTTCCACCTGGGTCATTGGCATGGCGGAAGAGGTGACAGCAAGGGTCATGATCGGCGGATCCGCCGGGTTTACTTTGCTGTAGACCGGCGGGTTAGGCAGGTCTGACGGCAGCAGGTTGGTGGCGGCGTTGATCGCAGCCTGCACCTCCTGCTCGGCCACATCCAGTGACAGCGAGAGCTGGAACTGCAGCGTTACCACCGATGCCCCACCGGAGCTTTGCGATGACATCTGTTTCAGGCCCGACATCTGACCAAACTGGCGTTCCAGCGGTGCGGTAATGGCGGAGGTCACCACATCCGGGCTGGCGCCAGGATAGAGGGTAACGACCTGAATGGTGGGGTAATCCACTTCCGGCAGCGCCGAGACGGGCAGGAAGCGATAGCCAATAATCCCGGCGAGCAGGATCGCCACCATCAGCAGCGTGGTGGCAACAGGGCGCAGAATAAACAGGCGTGATGGCCCACCTGTTGCGCCTGGCGGCATGACCTGCATCAGGAGTTCGCTCCCTGTTTTGCGGGTTCGACCACTTCGACTTTGGCGCCTTCGGTCAGACGATCGATACCGTCCGTCACCACGCGGTCGCCCGCAGAGAGTCCGGCGCTGATCACAACCGTCTGGCTGTCCTGAATCCCGGTTTTCACCAGGTGCTTGCTGACTTTATTGTCGCTGTTCAGCACCCAGACGAAGTTACCTTCGTTGCCCATCTGCAGCGCGGCGGTGGGGATCACCACCGCGTTTTCTTCGGTCGCCACCAGCATGCGTGCGTTTACAAACTGATTCGGGAAGAGGGCGTCGTCCTGGTTGTTAAAGCGCGCTTTCAGCTTGATGGTGCCGGTGGTGGTGTCGATCTGGTTATCCAGGCTAAGCAAAGAACCTTCGCTCAATTTCTGCTTGTTGGTACGGTCCCAGGCTTCCACCACCAGCCCCTTTCCGGCTTTCTGCGCCTGCACCACCGTCGCAATTTCGCTTTCCGGCAGGGTGAAGACTAAATCAATCGGGTGGGTCTGGGTTATGACCACGATGCCCGTGGTATCACCGCTTGAGATCTGGTTGCCGATATCGACCTGCTTGAGGCCAACGCGTCCGTCAATTGGCGCGGTGATGCGGCTCCAGTCAAGCTGCAGCTGTGCGCTGGCCACCGCGGCCTCGTCAGCTTTGATGGTGCCCTGCGTTTCGCTGACCAGCGACTGCTGCGTGTCCAGCTCCTGACGAGAGACCAGGTTGGTTTTCACCAGCTGCTGATAGCGCGCCAGATCGCGCCGGGCGTTAGCGAGCGTGGCTTTGTCTTTCGCCAGCTGTCCCTGAGCCTGGGCAAGGGCGACCTTAAACTGGCTTGGGTCGATTTCAGCCAGTAAATCGCCAGCTTTCACCTGCTGACCTTCCTGGAAGTGGATCGCCATGAGCTGACCGTCGACGCGGCTGCGTACCGTGACGGTGTTGGCGGCGGTAATGGTCCCCAGGCCTGTGAGATAGCGAGGCACGGCTTTATTCACCGCGGTGGCCGCCTGAACCGGTGCCAGCGCGCCGCCGCGCATACCGTGACGTCCCCCGCCCGCAGGGCGTTTTGACTGACTGCTGGCGCCTGCCGGAGTAGAAGGCTCGGCGGATTGAGTGTGCCAGTACCAGGCGGCGGCAAGGACCACCACAATGATGCCAGCGGCGATTGCCCAGCGGGATTTATGACTGCCTTTCATCGTTATACGTTCTCATCCTGAAACACTTCGGGGAATGATACTAGTTTAGTCAGGTCAGTCGGCAGAAAAATGGAGGAAATATGGAAGACTGTCGGGAATTGTCTGAATGGCGGAGAGGGCAATGTGACACCGTGTGTACGGGTATAAGATGCTATCTCATCGCTTTGAGTGAAAGCGGCGAAGAACAGCAACACGTTGTGATAAATGCGCGAAATAAACCGTATCATTCGAATACCAGGATTTTTATATTATTCGCGGAATATTCTTATTTTTATAAATAACCACGAAAATAATGAATTTCTCGTGCGTTATTACTTTTAGGTTGTGTATAAGAATTTTCCTTGATTTATTTATTTGCGTTAGGAGTATTTCATTTTTTACTAAAATGGGTTGTTTTTGTAGCATTTTTTTAACAAGTTTTTTCTTTTCTGAGGGTTTTCATAGTTTATTGATTTGAAATGTTTTTTAATCCTTTGAATCTTTTTTTAATTTTGATTTGCATCAAAAAGCAAGAATGGATGTAAATTCTCTAATTTTATTATTTTTTAGATATAAAAACTTAATTATGAATTTTTATGGTTTTAAGTTCTAATCTTTAGGCATTTACTTATCTTCCAGACAAGAAAATTCCTAATGATGTTGAGGATTTGATAATTTCATGCTGTTGCTGTTAACAATATCTCGGAACATAATTTTTCGGCGCGGCAATTCTCGCTCGCAATTAAATGGAGCTTCCCGGTTACTTATTATGAAAAGTGCCAGGTTGCGCGTTTGTTCTTAGGAGAAGAAAATGAAAAAATTATTACTGGTGGCCTCTCTGGTTTCTGTTTTCGCAGCAGCAAATGCAATGGCTGATGTTACTGCATCTGCCACTGCGTCATGGGATGCTACAGCAACAAAAGATACAACTAGCATGCTGGTTGTTACTCCGCTGAACTCGCTGACATTCCAGTATGCGGAAGGTCTGAATGCTTTTAATACTCAGGATGGTGCTTTTGACATTACGATCCAGGGACAGGAAAGTGCAACCGACTTTGAACTGACTGCACAGGTCATTAGCAATACCCTAACCAATGCAAGCGGCGATGCATCTACTCTGGATGTCGGTGTTGCCTGGAACGGTAATGCACTTTCCAGTTCTGCTGAAACCGTTCTGGTTAATGCCTCATCAACTTCTGGTCTGGAAAGTCTGATGGCTGACGGTGCTTATAACGGTGCTGAACGCGTGAGCGATCAGTCCAGCTTTAAGTTCTCTATCGCCTCTGCGACGTCTGATGGTTCAACAGCTGTCACTGACTATTCTGCTTTGCCTGATGGCTACTGGACAGGCGATGTGAAAGTACAGTTCAACGCGACCTGGACTACGCCTGCGTAATGAATGAAAAAATTCGGGAGATTTTTCTCCCGAATTTCTTAGGAATGTACTGATGAATAAATATTTACCCTTTGCCATATTGGCGGGGATCGCTACGTCTTTTTCCAGTTGGGCAATTAATGTGGGTGATATCACGTCGATAATGACTTCCGAGCAGAGTTCATTATCTAAAGAAATTATCAACACGACGAATTCCGCACGCTATGTCAGCGTTACGGTGAAACGACTCTCATCACCGTTGCCTGATGGCACCGAAATAAGCATTAATCCAGGCGAATTACTGTCTACACCCGCCAGCCTTATTCTTCCAGGCGACGCGAAAGATGTTTTCCGCTTTTTCTATAAAGGGCCAGAGGATGATAAAGAACGCTATTATCGCCTGCAATGGATCGATGAACCTGTGAGCGAAAGCGCAGCAACGAAAGCGGGCAAAGCCGCGACGGCAACGGCTTCAGCGGAAATTGGGACTATTTTAGTTGTAGCTCCGCGTAATGAGCGCTTCAACTACAGTCGTCAGGACGATTTGATCATCAACACAGGCAATGTCTCTTTCCGCGTGATTGCCTATGGCGTGTGTAAGGATCCCGCTCAGGACCAGGGGCGGGGATGCCGGGAACGCTATTACGTTATGCCTGGAACCAAAATAAGGCTTCAAAAAAGCGATGTATCAAACAGCCGCACTCGTATTGGCATTTGGCATGGCAAGCAATTTATTACAGTGAAGTAATGCACGACGCCATTACCGGTGCCAATAATAAAATGCTGAAGTGTAAGGATGCATATGTCATTTAAATATTTTATTGGAGGGAGTGTATTTCTCTCTTTAGCGTTAACACCAGGGGCCGTTCATTCCGCCCCCGTTAAAATTGGTCATTATGTCATTCCTGGTACTTTTGCGCGCTCTCTGGAGCAAGGGATGACAGTTCCGGTGTTTATTCGGTATCAAGAGACGGACGAAAAAAGCCAGCAAAAAATTGCTGATGCGGTGATCTCATTGGTTGACGGGAATATTACAGTCAAATCGATAATGGTTTCAGACTTGCCAAACAATGCTGTGCTGGCGGATAAAACGCGCGAGATGGTAGAAAAAATAGGCAATGTGAAATTTAAGGACAACACCGCTATTGCCCTTACGCCTGAAGCACGTCTTCAACTGAACATTTCATCGTTCCACCTGGAGATGATCGTCAGCAGGGACGCGTTGACCGAGGCTGTTGTGGCGCGCAGCTCCTTGTTAGGTCCGTCAAGCGTTGACCGGTTAACTAACGTGCTCAATTACAGTTTTGGTACCTATTACAATGATTATCAAAACGGCAACAGTTCCCGCAGCTATTTAACGCTGGATAATACAACGTCACTTCGTGAGCACCATTTTAATATTAATGGTTCGGTATATGGTATTGGTGAAAGTAATGGTTCCAGCAACGTTTATCGGGCGATGTACGAGCGCGATTACGAAGGTTATCGCCTGGCATTAGGAATGCTTGATACGTGGAATGTCCAGTCTATTGCCAGTCTTAACGCCTTAAACGGCGGAAAAATCTACGGTGCAAGTTACGGAAATAAAGGCAGCACCGTTGTCGAAAATACCTCCCTTTCGCTGACCCCGATTACGGTCTTTTTACCGGCAGCAGGGGAGGTGCATGTATTTCGTGACGGACGGCTGCTGAGCGTTCAGAACTTTAACATGGGCAGCTACGAAATTGACACCAGCCGTTTCCCTTACGGGGTGTACGACGTTACGGTGGATATTGTCGTCAATGGGCGCACGGTCAATACCCGCATGAGTCGCGTAAATAAAATCTTCTCACGCCAGCAGGCGGCGGGGCTGCATGAGATCTCATGGCAGGTCTTTGGCGGTTCGCTTGATTACGATCGCGTCAGTTATAAGCGCAATCATTACCGTGACTTAGGCAGTGAACAGAGCTGGATTGGAGGGGGCGCGGCTTCTCTGACGCTGGCGGTGCTTTCCGGCCTGAATATGAAGTCAACGCTTTACGGTTTTGATTCCAATGCGGTTAACGAAACTGATATCACGTTAAATGTGAACGAATACGTGAGTGTGGGTGCGCAAACGATGCTGGCAAATGATGGAACCTGGCGAAATGTCAGCAATGTGAATGTCAGCGCACCCGGTGGATTTGGCTCAGTGTGGGCCTCTCGGGAAGACAGCAAAATTGGTGACCGTTTGCCGGTGCAAGAACGCGATAACTACTCCATTGGCGGCACGATCAACCTGGGAAGCGTTATTCCACACGGAGGATCGCTGACGCTAAGCCAGACGGAAAACCGCTATTCAGGCAATAAGTATCGCAACATAGATTACAGCACAACACTTTATGCCGGACGGTATGCCACTGTCGGTCTGCGGGCGGGTGTACAGCGCTACTTCTATAACAACACGAATGATGACGGTCGTCAGGAGCGTTATGTCAGCCTGGACTTCTCGTTACCACTGGCCTCCTGGTTAAGTGTGGGCGCATCGCGCGATCGTTACGGTGCGACGCAGGGCAATATCAGCGCTCGTAAACAGTTTAAAGATGGCCCAATCACCTCAGCAGGCGTTTCTGCCTCGACGCGCCTGAGCGGAGAGCAGAATTACGGCAACGATTATTCCGTCAATGGCAATGTCAGTTACAGCACCCAATATAACGCCGGGACGGTCTCTGTCACTCGTTCAGCAGATAACTCGACTAACATGAACTTCTCTTCTCTCGGGGCAATAGCCTGGGCTGGCGGTGATGTTGGTCTGAGTAATGAGCGACAACGCTCGGGGATCATTGTTAAAACGGGTCTGGCAGGCGATGGAAAACTGGCAGCAAAAGTCAATAACCGCAATTACCTGTTGAGCGGTAAATCGACCTTTATTGCGCTCCCTCCGTATGCGCAATACAAACTGGAAATTATGAACGACCGGAACTCCGAAGACAGCTTCGATATTGTTTCCGGACGCAAACACGCGATGAACTTGTATCCAGGGAATGTGAGCGTTGTTGCACCGGAAGTGAAAAGTATGGTGACCGTATTTGGTCGCGTCCGCTATCCCGATGGGCAACTGGCGGCGAACACAGATATCCATAATCACATAGGCAAAACTCGGACTGACGGGAAAGGTGAGTTTGCGATCGATATCGATAAAAAGTATCCCATCATTACCCTGGTATCAGCTAATGGAAGTATCTGTGAAGCCGATTTGGATCTGGATAAAGCCAGGGGGGCCGCGTGGGTGGGTGATGTTAAATGTGCACTGCAATCGACAATGGCGAAGAGGTAATTCTATGAAAAAAAGTGCAAATATTATTATTCCTTTACTCGTTGTCGGTGCCTTAACACCCTTTACAGCGAAAGCGTTGACGGCGACATCCTCCGGATCTGTCAGTAATAATTTTATGTTTATCGAAAATGCCATTGATGGTGAGTATTTTATTACTCCTTCCTCGCTTGATCCACGTTTCAGCGGGTCGAATACCTGGGTGAAATATGGAACTTCCCAGGTAAGTTTAGGCTATTTAGGCTACGTAGGTTGGCTGGCACCGGCGAATAACTATCAGGATATGTGGATTGATAATTCCCCAATCGATGGACCGTTTAGCGGTATTCGTTGCTACAGTGGAACGCAGTGCCCAACGACAGGATATATTACGGGTCAGGGAACGGACAGCAACGGTTTCTACCATGCTCAGGTCGGGTCTGTCGCCGGTGTGGTCGGCGGGGCATATGGGTTTGCCTCCCTGAGTGACTCTGCCTACGAATATTTCCGCAATATGGCCACCGGAAGTAGCGAAACATATGTTTTCAATCGCTGTTATACCTCGGTCAATTATGATTACGCGGCAGGCGAGCGCTGCAAAGATCAGTCCTCAGGACGCTGGAACTACGTAAACTACACGTTAACCAAACGCGGCCATCTGGCACTGGAATCGACCAGCGCCTTCCAGGAGCTGTGGATTGCCAGCGACGGCACGCCGAGTATTACCAATGATTCAGGTGCCTGTGAGTTGGGCGTCGTCAGTAACGTGAGCGGTGTTATCTGCAAAATGGTCAGCTATAATCTTCAGCAGACAGCTAACCTGACGGCATCATTGACGTTCAGGGCGTATGTGGATTCAACAGCGCTTGGATTTACCCCTGCAGCGGCCACCGTGCGGTATTCCGGTAATGGCTCCACATGGTATAACTTCAGTGCATCGACGGCGTATTACAACGTGTTCACCACCAGCGGTGAATATGTGTACCTCTTTTTGTCGCAGACATTTCTCAAAAATCTGGTCAATGCGGGCGTCAGTATTACGAATAGCCAGCCGTTTACCTTTGCGTTTACTAATGCTCTAACACCTGAGTCAGGTTATTACCAGTTCATGCCTTCGTTACAGCTTAATATCGTACCTAAGGAGTATGGGATAAGTATTATTTCATCTAATAATACAACGTCTGCTAGCGGTAGCGGCACTATTGGCGAGGATACGCCAATAAGAATGGATTATACCGTTACTGTTTCAGGCCCTCGCCAGGCTGACAGCATTACCGCGCAAGTTATTGGCGATAGCACAACGTTAAATGACACGCCGTACTGCCTGTTTACGTCCGCACAAGGTGGAGTAAGTGTGCCGATACCGGCCTATCTTGAGTATAACAACCAGTCAGGTAGTGTGACTCAGGCAAGAAATAGCTGTGGTGAAGCGGCCATAAGCCTGAATGATGCTCTGTGGCAACAAACGCCCTGGGACGCCAACAACACTGATGACGGGAGTTACTTCAATACCCGTTTATCGCTGCTCTTTCCGATGGACGATTCTCGCTCTGCTTTTACGGTATCAGGTTCTGACTGGGAAGGCGTGGTCAGCGCCAGTGGGGAGATAAAAGTCATGGCGAACTGGGTAGGGGTGACTAAATGACCGGATGGCGTGTGGCTATGATCGTTACTGGTTTGGCTCTCCTGGCGTTATTTAGCCTGCCCGCACGCGCCTTGTATCTTGATTCAACCATTTTTGACATGGCGGCGGATAAATCCTTTATCAGCAAACGTGTTTTTAATGACAGCCACAAGCAGAATATTTACAGCATTTCGGCGGTGAAAATTGATAAGCCCGGGCCTGGCGGGGAGCGTCGCCAGGCTATCGAAGAGGGCGAATTACTGTTTGCACCGCTTAATTTCTCTCTGGCACCGGATGCAGGAGAGTTTTTCAAGATTTTCTATCGTGGTCCGCAGGATGACAAGGAGCGCTACTACCGTGTGCAGTTTACTGAAATGCCCATCACCCTTTTCCCGGAGCGCAACAGGGGTAAAAAGAGCGAAGCGATACCAGCTATCGCACTGGAAACCATTCTGGTTGTTCGGCCACGAAAAATGAATTTGCATTATATGCTGGATGAGCAGAAAGGGGTTCTTGAAAATACAGGAAATACCTTTTTTAAAATCATTTTTCAAAAGGGGTGCAATTCGACCGATGATGAAGCGACCATTCGCTATATTCTACCGGGAGAAACGTACCGAAGCCCCGAACTGAAAGCACAAAATAAAAAATTTATAGTGGCTTTGCAAAAGTATATCCCTGTTGGTAGTGGATGTTTTACACATGCCTCATAAAATTGGAACAAACTATTCTTGTATTGCTAACTATCTGATGTGAATATATTCTGTATCGTATGTGAATCTCGTCAAAGATAAAAATAAGAGTTTATCTGGATGAAAAAAATAATTAACGGTCAGGTTTTATACGATTCAGAGCAGAGGGTATTAAGTGTGCAAGGTGAAAGGATTATCCTCTCTGCACCAACCTCAAGGTTACTGGAACTTTTTATTGATAATAACTATAAGCAAGTAAACCGGGAACTGATCATCGAAGAGGTCTGGGGAAAACATGGCATGATACCCTCAGGGCATAGCCTTAATAAAAGCGTGAGCATATTGCGCAAAGCTTTTTCATCGTTAGGCTTGAACAATATAATCGTCACGATCCCGCGCGAAGGGTTCCTTTTTCAGGCCCGGGTCAGCAGCGTGAATGATGATATCAAGAGTAAAAGAATAACGACCACCCAGTTAGATATTGTTGATAAGGCTTTTCAGTATAGACGGTGGCCGCAGCTTATCCTATGGTGTGTTTTCACTTTTACTGTCTGTGCAGTTATGGTTTTTTTTCTCATATTAATGTTTCGCAATAACGATGGGGTTGTACATATATTGAAATCCGGCTCGTGTGATTTTTACACCACAGATGATAATTCATCAGTGAAGTTATCCCGATTTTTGAATTCACCAAATTGGCAAAAACACAGTTCCATTTGTGAAGGAAGAGATAAAGTCATCATATTTTATGATGACAATAACTTATCGGCAGGTAATAAACTGAAAGAGTATTTCTTTAGCGTGTGTAAAATGGAGCAAAAAGGAACGGTGCATGAGTGCGAAAATTATCTTTATTAGTATGTTCGCTGCGGTCATGGTGATATTTCTTTTTTTGCTTAATCGCCCTCGTATTCCATCGGCTTTTGTGTGTACGGCTAAAAGCCATGTTTTTCTCCATACTCAAAAAGAGGGGGTGAGCATTGAAGGTGAGGTTTTGTTAGTTTTGAGGATTTCGTCTGCAGAGGAAGGTGCTTTCTCACAAGTTGGGGTACTGGATGTTAACGGCAAACATTATGCTATTAATCGCTCCACTACCTTGAGCTTCCTTAGAGAAGACAGTGATGGTTATTTGCGTACGCAACGCATTGCAGTGGTAAAAAATGATAACGATGACTTGCCTGATGAAATAACCAACCTGCTCATGTCTAAGCAACAACTCTTTTATTACAAGATCATACATATCACCGATAACGTTTATGGGGTCAGGGATCTACGGCGCACGCTGATGGTCTGTCGAGCAAAGTAACGTGACA
Organism: Enterobacter cloacae complex sp. 2022EL-00981; assembly: GCF_028737495.1. Classification (NCBI taxonomy): domain Bacteria; kingdom Pseudomonadati; phylum Pseudomonadota; class Gammaproteobacteria; order Enterobacterales; family Enterobacteriaceae; genus Enterobacter; species Enterobacter cloacae complex sp. 2022EL-00981. The sequence goes on along the minus strand of NZ_JAQZRK010000022.1, from coordinate 52,649 downwards.
ATGAGGACTTCTCTTTGGCGTAATTCTCTTTATCTTTTGAGTTTCACAGATATTAATTCTGTAATTTTTCTCTTTATTCTTATTTTATTTTGTTTGGTTCTGAATGTAAGTGCATTAATTTGTACTGTATTAGGATAAGGAAAATTTCTGTATCTGCTGCGGAAATATTCTTATCATTGTGGAAAAAATATGATCTTGACGGAGGGAGGGACCATTAAGATTAACCATTTCTTGTTCTTGTTTTATTAAGGCGGATATTGTCTACCGGGCATTGGATGTTTTGCGAAAACCAAAGCAAATATAATCTTTCTCTCTGTACGATAGAAGGAAGCGATTTTCAATTAAACTTTTACGGTGATAATTATGAACACGAAAAAGGTCTTTCTGCTCAGTTACGACATTTATCTTTTCTCAGGAATAAGGTCATTTCTGCCTAATCTGTTACTCGTTGATTCTGGAACGTTTGTTTCTGATTCAGACATTTTAATGCCACAGTACAACAGCTGTTTGTTAATCATTGATAACAGAGTGCCATTTTGTATAATACAAAAATGGCTGCAAAGAAATAGCAGCCAGTTTATCTATGTTAACAGTATTGTTCTCACGATGAGTGACAGTAAATGTATCAATCGAGGCTGTGAAAATAGTGAGTCTGTTAACGCTAAAGTAAGCTGTAATAGCCTTATTTCTGTTCTAAAAACTAAATTGATGTCAAATGTGCAGGGGGGCGCTCCGTCAACATTGGGCTGCGTTGATAGATTTCATTTAAGTGATTTTGAACAAGAGATGATTTACGCCTCTTTCACTAAAATGGGGCTGGAAGAATTTTGCAAGGCAAATTCTTTAACGCCTAAATCGCTCTATCGTTATCGAGATAAAATAACTCATCGCCTGAGTTTTGATAACTTTAATGAGACTATAATTTATCTTTCCAGAAATGGTTTTTTGGCAGAACGATGGGGGGCACATGACAACAAGAAAAGCCAAACAATGACAGAGGGTATATTTGATAGCAACGAAGCTAATAGATTAACTCTGGCTTTGAAAAATGATGAGATTGTGCCTTATTTTCAACCCATCGTCGGAAGTAAAGGAGATCTGTGTGGCATTGAGGTGCTGGCGCGGTGGCCTTCAGGCCACAACTATGCCATTTCTCAACGTGAGTTCATCCCGCTGGCGGAAATTAGTGGACAAATAAACGATCTGACAAGTTATCTGATGAATAAGGTCGCGAGTCATTTAAATCACGATATTACCTGGCAGGGACAGTCTTTTTTTGTGGCGTTTAACGTGAGCCCCTCAAATTTGAGTAACCCTGTTTTCTATTGGGAATGCCTCAATTTTTTGGAATTAACGGAATCACTGCCAATAAAATTGATGATTGAGATTACTGAAAACCAGACACTGGTAGTCACGCCTGCAATAAAAGAGTTAATCCGTTCGTTACGTAACCGGGGTGTCCTCTTTGCTCTGGATGATTTTGGAACGGGATACGCCAATCTGTGTTGTCTGAATGAACTCGAGCTGGACGTGATTAAGATTGATAAGATCTTTATCAAAGGGATCCATGCAGAAGATCAGACGCTGCCGATGCTGGAATCGATCATTAATCTGGCTGGCATTCTGGGGTTACGTACTGTTGCAGAGGGCGTGGAGTTTGCCTGTCAACGCGAATGGCTTATCGCCCATAAGGTTGATTTCCTGCAGGGGTATTATTTCATGCCACCTATGGCATTGGCTGAATTTCATCGCTATATGCAGCAGTATGGCTCCGCAGCAATAGGGTCTGCATGGAGGAGAAAAAGACTAATTTCAGACCCAATGCAAGCGGAGCGTTGTCGCTCACTATAGATACCGATACTGAGGCCCCACGAGATGATCGAGGGGCCTCAGTTTGTGTATTTAACTAAACATCACCTGCGCCCAGCGCGCCAGCCCCGCCGTGACGGAGCCAAAGTCATCGCCGCCGGCAATCGGAATGCCCGGCAGCTGTTCTGCCAGCGCTTTCTTGATCAGCGGCGAACGGGCGCTACCGCCGGTCAGGTAAATCACGTCCGGCTTCTCTTTGCCGTTCTCCAGCGCCAGTTGCACCTGTTCCAGAATGCGCTGCAGCGGCTGGGCGAGCGCGGTTTCCAGTCCTTCCTGAGAAATGGCGGTTGCCAGATCTTCACTGATAAACGGCAAGGAAACCGCGTGCTCCGGGCGATCGGAGAGGGCGATTTTGCTCTCTTCGGCAGTACGCACCACGCGATAACTCAGACGCTGACGCCAGACTTTGTAGAGCAGGGCGACCTTGTCGGCCTCCCGGGCATCGCGCACCATATCGTTCAGGAAGCGGCCATTCGCGCTGCTGTAAAAATCGCTCTGCGCGGGGACGTCGTTGATGGCGATAGCGTTCCACCAGGGCAGGATCGGCAGGGCGATCCCTTTTTCCGTTTGCCCACCCATGCCCAGCAGTGGCATCAGGCTCTTAAAGGCGAGCGCGATATCCAGATCGTTACCGCCCACGCGGCAGCCGCTGTGCCCCAGCAGGCTGTTTTCGCGGTCACGACGGTTATGCCACTGCGGCCCCATCAGCAGCAGTGAGCAGTCGGTGGTGCCCCCGCCAATGTCAACGACCAGCACGCGCTTCTCTTCTGTTAGCGTGGCTTCAAAATCCAGCCCCGCCGCCACCGGCTCATACTGGAATACCACGTCGCGAAAGCCCGCGCGGTGCGCGGCACGCTCAAGGATCCCCTGCGCCTGCTGGTTAGCCTCGTCGCCACCCAGCCCCTGGAAGTTGATCGGACGGCCAATGACCGCCTGATCGATCGCCTCCGGTACCTGGGTTTGCGCCTGATTGCGAATGTGCAGCATCATGGCGCAGACCAGATCTTCAAACATCGCCACCTGCTGCGGCTTCAGCCCGCTGGCGCCGAGAAACGATTTTGGCGATTTAACGAAGTAGACCTCTTCCGGGTCGTCAATGTAGTGTCCGAGCGACGAGAGGCCGAACTGGACGCTAGACGGTGTGACGTCGATATCTTCTTCGCGGTTAAAACTGACGGCCCGGCGCAGCAACGCTTGTGATTCCGCCGCCGTGGCCGGAACCTGATGGTGGCGGAACAGCCATTCGCTGACCGCTTCGCGGGTTGGTGCGCAGAGCATTGACGGCAGCAGCGTACTCTCGTTTTCCATTTTCAGGAGCAATGGTTGTCCGTTTTGCATAATCGCAATCGAACAGTTCGCCGTACCGTAGTCGAATCCAATAAACACGATTAATCCCCATGCCAGTGAGAAGGGGCGAGACTTTAGCGGAATGCCCGACCGGCGACAACAGGAATATGAAAGCAAGGCGAAACAAGGCCTTTCGGTTTATGCTGAGGTGAACAAAAAAGGAGTGACAATGTATACCCTGACCTGGCAACCCCCTTATGACTGGCAATGGATGTTTGGCTTTCTTGGTGCGCGTGCGGTGGAGGGGATCGAGACGGTTACCGAACGCTACTACGAGCGCAGTTTCACCTGCCAGCGACACCAGGGGATCTTTCGCGTCACCCCGGATCTGAACGCCCACATGCTCAACGTCACGCTCAGCCCGGGGTTAATCCCGGTTGCGCAGACCTGTCTTGAACGCATCGCAGGTCTGTTCGATCTTGCCTGCGATCCGCAGCAAATTCAGCAGGCGCTGGGCGACCTGGGCGCTGCGCGGCCTGGGTTGCGCTTACCGGGGGCGATGGATGCCTACGAGCAGGGCGTGCGGGCGATCCTGGGGCAACTGGTCAGCGTGGCGATGGCGGCGAAGCTGGCCTCACGGGTGGTAGCCCTGTGCGGCGAACCGGTAAAAGATGCGCCGGGCTATCTGTGCTTTCCCACACCTGAGGTGCTGGCTGCGGTGGATCCGCTGGCGCTGAAGGCCCTCGGCATGCCGGTCAAACGGGCGGAGTCGTTGATTCATCTGGCCCGCTCCGTGGTCGACGGCACGTTTCCGCTGTTCCCGCCTGCGGATATTGAGGCCGGGATGAAAGCCTTACAGCAGCGGCCGGGGATAGGGCGCTGGACGGCAAATTACCTTGCCCTGCGCGGCTGGCAGGCGAAAGATGTGTTCCTGCCGGATGACTACCTGATTAAACAACGCTTTGCCGGCATGACGCCCGCGCAAATTCGCCGCTACGCCCAGCGTTGGCAGCCGTGGCGCTCTTACGCCCTGTTGCACATCTGGTATACCGACGGCTGGACGCCATCAGTTGATGGCGAAATAGCTGGTGTTCAGCAGTAGATCCAGCGGCTGCGGCTCGCCGATGGTGTCACCGAAAATAAAATCAACGCCGATGCCGGAGAGCGTATCCATCATGATGGGCTGGTTACACGGACCGGCGATGGTACGCATCCCCAGACGCTGAGCATGGCCCTGAATAATGGTAACCATCATCTCATCCATCAGGTTGCCGTGCACATTGGTCACCACTTCGGCGTCCAGCATCAGATAATCAGCCACGTTGGCACCAAGGTGGCTAAAGAGCTCCATGTTGCGTCCCGCCTGGCTGAGCACCACGCGGCAGCCAGCGTGGCGGAGCTTTTGCAGCCCCGTCTGGACGTTTGGATCCGGGTTTGCCACAACGTCGATCGCGATGACCAGATGCAGCAGACGGCCCGGTAAAGGCCCTTTATCCAGCAGGTCGAGCAATTCGTCGATCAGCGTGGTGCTGGCTAAACCCGCGGCGGACAGGGGAAGGGCGACCCCGAGGCCTTTTTTGGCAACCGGAGCGGCATACGCGCGGAAGAATTCGCTAAATATACGGCGGTCCAGCGCATGTAAAAGCTCAGGCTCCGCCAGGCCGGAACGGAAGGCGTGCTCTTCCAGCACTTCTCCCTGGCTGGTCCACAGGCGCAGCGAAATCAGCCAGAAGTTGCAACTTTCCGGGATGCGCGGGGAGGCCACGCTGCGGGCGATCATCATCAGATGGTTGTCTTTGATCATATGCCACTGTTCATCGAGCGACATCATACTGCGCGCGCTGTGTGCCCGCTCCTGCTGCGGCTCGTACACCGTCACCACGCCGCGACCGTTGTTTTTCGAGGCGTAGCAGGCAATGTCGGCCTGGGACATGACTTCCGAGGCCTGATGATTATTTTCATCAATCAGCGTGATCCCCGCGCTGGCGCCGATCCGGTGCAGGCGGCCCTCCCACATAAAGTGATAGTCGTTGATGGTATGGACCAGCCGACCCGCAATATAGCGGGCACTTTCAATATTGCAGTCCGGCAGCAGCAGCCCGAATTCATCCCCGCCCAGACGCGCCAGCACGTCGCTGGAGCGCAGCATGGTCAGCATCAAGGACGCAAGCTCCCGCAACAGGGCGTCACCCGCCGCGTGGCCTGCGGTATCGTTGACGGCTTTGAAGCGATCAAGATCGATAAACACCAGCGCATGTCGCTGGCGCGTCTCCTGCACGGTTTGCAGCAGCCGCTTGAGGTGATTTTCGAAACTGACCCGGTTTGCCAGATGGGTGAGGGCATCGTGAGAAGCGCTATAACTGAGCTGACGCAACATTTTGCGCGATTCGGTGACGTCCTGAATAACCAGCACCGAGCCGATATTCTGCCCGTCCAGCGTGCTGAGCGGTGTGATGCTGTAATGGATATCAAAAACGCCGCCGGTACGGCAGTTCAGCACCACATCCTGCTCAATATCTGAACGGGACATATCGCCGCTGTGAATATTCTCCATCAGCGGCCCTTTTTCGCCGAAGGTGATATGCAGAACCTTTAGCACCGGCTGGCCGATGGCCTCGGTTTGCAGCCAGCCGCTCATTTTCTCTGCGACCGGGTTCATAAAGGTGACATTCATGTCGACATCGGTACACAGCACTGCTTCGCCGATGGAGTCGAGGGTAATGTGCAAACGCTCTTTTTCCTGGAACAGGGCCTCATTGAGCTGCTTCACTTCGGTCATGTCCATATTGATACCGAGCAAGCGTTCGACTTCCCCCTGTTTGTTCAGGACCCGGTTCGCCAGGGAGCGAATATGGCGTACCCCCTCTTTCACGCGAATACGGAATTCAAGCTTAAACGGCAGCCGTGAAATGAGTGATTCCCGAAGCACTTTTTCCGCATGGGCGCGATCTTCAGGCAGCATCGTATCGTGCCAGAGCTGCCACGTAGGTTTGATGTGCGGCGGGATTTCATACAGCTCAAACATCCGCTTATCCCAGCTGATGATGTCCGGCTCAAGATCCCACTCCCAGATGCCAATGCCGCCCGCTTCATTGGCAAGGGTAATGCGCTCCATCAGCCGTTTATTGACCCATTCGGTCTGCTTCAGATCGTTAATATCTTCAATCTGGGCAATGAAATAGAGCGGTGAACCGTCGGCATGACGTACAACCGAGACCGCAAGCAGCGCCCAGACCACTTCGCCGCTGCGGGTGTAGTAGCGCTTCTCAAGGGTGTAGGTGTTGATATCCCCGTTGACCAGTTGTTCAAGCTGTTCGAGATCGGTGTGCAGATCTTCTGGCCAGGTTAGCTGCTGGAAGGTGAGCGACTGCAGCTCCGTCTGGCTGTAGCCGAGAAAGTTACACAGCGCTTTATTGGCCTGCAGCCACTGGCCGTCAATGCTGACCAGCGCCATGCCAATAGCTGAATACTCCATCGCATTACGAAAACGCTCTTCACTTTCAGTGATGTGTTTTCGCTCTGCGCGAAAGGCATACATCACCATGGTCATGACGTTGGCTGGCAGAAGCAGCATCAGGAACGGCAGCCAGGGGGCATTCAGCATCGCGCCGGTGTGCTGCGTGGTCAGTGCCTCCGGGTTATGGGCAATCATCAGCGAAACCACCATCACGGTGACCAGAAACACCATAAAGGCTTCCATGCGTGGCAGGCGCACAGCGCTCCACATCAGCAGAACAATGACGCAGGTAAAAGGCCACGGCAGCCAGACGATGGCCGCCCAGCTAAGGACCAGCGTCACGGCCATGGTTACCAGCGTTTCCAGCAGCAGCTTCGGGTCTCGATGGCGCAGGAGATAGTGCGGCTTAAACAGTAACCCTAATGGCACCAGGGCCAGTGCGCCAACCGCTTCAGACAAGACCCACACGAGGAAATTACGCAGCGGCTCCGGGCTGGGTATCAGTAAATGCACCAGCACACCGCCCACCAGCGGGGGGATCAGCGCGCTGCCGATGGCCAGGCGGATCCAGTCATTCAGATTCTGCAGCGGGTTGTACCAGGGGAGCAGTTTGCGCAGTAATAATGCACCAACTACCGCTTCCACCACGTTAATGGCGGTATAGGTCGGATTAATCGACGACCAGGAAAAGAGCATCCACGAGGCCAGAATATTGCCAAACGAACAGGCCAGAGCAATACCGGGCCACATTTTTCCGGCGTGGCGATAAAACGCCACCATCATAATGGCGGTGGGAAACCAGAGCGGAGCCAGCAGCGCGCCGAAGCGGGTCAACTCCAGCGAAAAAAGGGTAAAGATAAAGGTGACCAGGCCCAGACAGACAAGTCGCATAAGAGGATGTGGGGTGGTAACCAAAACCCGCTGGTGTTGTTTATTCATTACCGCTTTATCCAGAGACGCCATGCCGTCGGGAGTGAAGGTCCGGACGAGTGAATGTGCTAATTTGGTTTATGCTAGTACAAACAATTTACAATTCATATGGCGACTGCTCATAATTTGACATCATAGATTTATTAAATAGTTAGTGTTTAAAAAAATCCTGTTAAACGCTGAAAAAACGCGCGTAAAAATTTCACTCAGGGAACATGACGTCACTTTTCAGCCTGTCTCGCATAACCTGCGCTTTCGACTGGTATCACGCCCGTGAAATCCCTATAATTGCCGCGTTTGACGCTCCGGCGTCGTCCTTCCTTAACATCCAGGTTAATCAGGTCGCTAAATTTATGACTGATAAGTCTCATCAGTGCGTCATTATAGGCATTGCCGGCGCATCGGCTTCAGGTAAAAGTCTTATTGCCAGTACGCTTTACCGCGAACTGCGTGAACAAGTTGGTGATGAGCACATCGGCGTCATTCCCGAAGACAGCTATTACAAAGACCAATCCCATCTGTCGATGGAAGAGCGCGTAAAAACGAACTATGACCATCCTAATGCCATGGATCACAGCTTGCTGTTCCAGCATTTAGAAGCGCTCAAGAGCGGCCAGGCGATTGAACTGCCTGTTTATAGTTACGTGGAACATACCCGCACGCAGGAAACGATTCGCATTGAGCCAAAGAAGGTGATTATCCTTGAAGGCATCCTGCTTCTGACCGACGCGCGTCTGCGCGAGTCAATGAACTTCTCCATCTTTGTTGATACCCCGCTGGACATCTGCCTGATGCGCCGCATCAAGCGTGACGTGAACGAACGTGGCCGTTCAATGGACTCCGTCATGGCGCAGTACCAGAAAACCGTTCGCCCAATGTTCCTGCAATTTATTGAACCATCCAAACAATACGCCGATATTATCGTGCCGCGCGGAGGCAAAAACCGCATTGCCATTGATATCTTAAAAGCGAAAATCAGCCAGTTTTTTGAATAAGCCGCGCGAATTGTGTACCGTTCAGAGATAACCTGCTTTGCCCTGAGGCGTTATCCTCAGGGCACGATGCACGAAAGGAGAGAGTGCCATGCGTCTTTGTGATCGCGATATAGAAGCCTGGCTGGATGAAGGCCGCCTGTCTATTACCCCACGTCCACCCGTGGAGCGTATCAATGGTGTCACCGTTGATGTGCGACTGGGGAATAAATTCCGCACCTTCAGCGGCCATACCGCACCGTTCATCGACCTTAGCGGGCCGAAGGATGAAGTCAGCGCCGCGCTTGATCGCGTGATGAGTGACGAAATCGTTATCGACGAAGGCGAAGCCTTTTATCTGCATCCTGGCGAGCTGGCGCTGGCGGTGACCTTTGAATCGGTGACGCTGCCCGCGGATCTGGTGGGCTGGCTCGATGGCCGTTCCTCTCTGGCGCGTCTGGGGTTGATGGTACACGTGACCGCGCACCGTATCGATCCAGGCTGGTCGGGCCGAATCGTGCTGGAGTTTTTCAACGCCGGTAAACTGCCGCTGGCGCTGCGCCCGGGCATGATGATTGGTGCGCTGAGCTTTGAACCGCTGACGGGTCCGGCCGATCGTCCTTACAACCGCCGTCAGGACGCAAAATACCGCGACCAGCAGGGTGCGGTTGCCAGCCGTATTGATAAAGACTGATCGTTAGTCCATTGAGGATGCCATGAGAAGAGTTCTGACAACGCTGATGATTTTGCTGGTGGTGCTGGTTGCTGGCCTTTCAGCGTTGGTTCTGCTGGTTAACCCGAATGATTTTCGCGCCTATATGGTGCGGCAGGTCGAAGCCCGCAGTGGTTATCAACTGAAGCTGGATGGGCCGCTGCGCTGGCACGTCTGGCCCCAGCTCAGCATTCTCTCTGGCCGCATGTCGTTAACCGCGCCAGGGGCTGCTCAGCCCCTGGTGTCTGCCGATAACATGCGCCTTGATGTGGCGTTAGTTCCGCTCTTTTCGCACCAGTTGCAGGTCAACCAGGTGATGTTAAAAGGCGCGGTGATTCAGCTTACCCAGCAAACTGAAGCCGTGCGTAACGCGGATGCGCCGGTTGCGCCGCGGGAAAATACCTTACCTGATGAACCGTCGGATACGGGCTGGTCATTCGATATTGGCAAACTGAAGGTGGCCGATAGCGTGCTGGTTTTCCAGCATGAAGACGATGAGCAGGTCACCGTACGGAATATCAACCTCAAGATGGAGCAGGATGAGCACCATCTTGCTTCGCTGGAGTTTAGCGGACGGGTCAACCGCGATCAGCGCGATCTCACCCTGTCTCTGAATGCCAGCGTCAATGCGTCGGATTATCCGCACCAGCTTACCGCCGACATTCAGCAGCTGAACTGGCAACTGACAGGAGCCGATCTCCCTGCCCAGGGGATTGCCGGTCAGGGAACGATGCAGGCCGTCTGGCGTGAAGAGTTAAAACAGCTGGAGATGAATAATCTCAACCTGCAGGCGAACGACAGCAGCCTGAAAGGGCAGGCGAGCGTCATTCTGGAGGCGAAGCCGAAATGGGTGCTCAATCTGCAGTTTGACAAGCTCAACCTGGAAAACCTGCTTCCTCCGCCTCCGGCGAGCGCTACGGACAACGATCCCGCGCAGCTCGGGCAAAACCAGGGGAAACAGACGCGTCCGGTTATCTCGTCTAATCTCGATCAGCCGGACTATAACGGTCTGCGGGGCTTCACGGCGGACATTCTGCTGAAGGCCAACAGCCTGCGCTGGCGCGGTATCGATTTCACCGACGTGAGCAGCCAGATGTTCAACCAGAACGGTTTGCTGGTGATCTCCGAACTGAGCGGCAAAATGGGCGCCGGGCACCTATCCCTGCCGGGCACGCTGGATGTGCGTAAAGAGGCCTCGACTGCGGAATTTCAGCCGCGTCTCGACAACGTTGAGATTGGCACCATCCTGAAAGCCTTTGACTACCCCATCTCCATGACGGGTCAACTGACGCTGGCGGGGGATTTCTCGGGCACGAAGATCGATGCTGATGCTTTCCGCCGCGACTGGCAGGGACAGGCTCACCTTGAACTGAAAGATGCCCGCATGGAGGGGCTCAACTTCCAGCAGCTGGTGCAGCAGGCGGTGGAGCGTAGCAGCGATGTTAAAGCGCAGGAAAATTACGACAGCGCCACGCGTCTCGACAGCTTTAGCAGTGACCTGACGCTCGACAATGGGCAGCTCTCTCTGAACGGCATGCAGGGGACCTCCTCACTGTTGTCATTAACCGGCGAGGGCAAGCTCGATCTGGTAAAAGAGACGGCAGATACCCACTTCAACGTTCAGGTGCTGTCCGGCTGGCAGGGTGAAGGTAAGCTGATCGACTTCCTGAAAGAGACGCCGGTACCGCTGAGCGTATATGGCCAATGGCAGTCGCTGAACTACAGCCTGCAGGTGGATCAGATCCTGCGCAAGCATCTGCAGGATGAAGCCAAACGTCGATTGAACGACTGGGCGGATCGCAATAAAGATACCCAAAACGGGAAGGACGTGAAGAAGCTGCTCGATAAGCTGTGATGCCTGTTGTGCCGGGTGGCGGCTGCCAGTGCGGCCTGATGCCCTCACCCCATCCCTCTCCCACGGGAGAGGGAGCAACTTGTTTTTCTTACACCTCAAAATCCATCTCGTCTTCGTCGCGCAGCGGTATCAGCTGCACCTTCTGCACGCGATGGTTCTCAATCTGCAGCGTCTTGAGCATATAGTCGCCTACCTGAACTTCTTCACCCGGCTGGGGAATGCGCTGCAGATACTCCATCAGCAGACCTGCAATGGTGTGATACTCGCGCTTTTCATCCAGCGGCAGGGGAACATACTGGACCAGGTCTTCAAGCGGCATATGGCCGTTGGCCGTCCATGAACCGTCCGCGTTTTTCTGAATGTCGTGGCGCGCATCGATTTCATCCACTTCGTTTGGCAAATTACCGGCGATGGTTTCCATCACGTCGCTGAGCGTGACCAGCCCCTCAACCGAACCAAACTCATCCACCACAAAGGCAAAGTGCGTACGCGCGTTACGGAATTGCTCAAGGGCAGAGAGCAACTGCAACCCCTCCGGGAACACCAGCGGCTGGCGCACCAGGGCGCGCAGATTGAGCGCCTCACCGTGCAACTGCTGTTGCAGCAGGTCAATGACGTGCACCACGCCCAGCAGCTCCTCTTCCTCGTCACCCCCCGTCACGACCACCCGGGTATGCTGGTTTCTGTCCAGCAGGGCGCGGATCTGCTCTTCCGGGGCGGTGAGGTCGATATGTTCGATGTCATGGCGCGACGTCATGATGCTGCTGACCGTGCGCTGGTTAAGATTGAGCACCCTCTCAATCATCAGTCGTTCCTGCGGGTTGAAGATCTGCCCGTCACTGTGATCGGCCAGCATCGCAGAGGATTCGGCATCCAGCTCCGCATCTTCTTTCTTCCCGCTGAGCAGGCGCATCACCGTGTCGGCGGTGCGTTGACGTAATGTCTGATTTGCCGAGAGGAAACGGCGGCGGTTGAAAATCGCCAGCTGGTTAAGCGCCTCAATCATGACGGAGAAACCAATGGCGGCGTAGAGATAGCCTTTCGGAATGTGGAACCCAAAGCCGTCGGCCACCAGGCTAAAGCCAATCATTAACAGGAAACTCAGGCAGAGAATCACAATGGTCGGGTGGCTGTTAACAAACCGGGTCAGCGCTTTACTCGCCATCACCATCAGCGTAATGGCAATGATCACCGCAGCCATCATCACCGCCAGATGGTCGACCATCCCGACGGCGGTAATGACGGAGTCCAGGGAGAAGACCGCATCGAGCACCACAATTTGCGCCACCACCGGCCAGAATTTAGCCCCACGCCGCTGGGTGGGGTTTTCGCTGTCTTTGCCTTCGAGCCGCTCGTTCAGTTCTACCGTGGCTTTAAACAGCAGGAACAACCCGCCGAAGAGCATGATCAAATCACGCGCGCTAAAGCTCAGGCCGTGAACGGAGAAAAGGGGCTTTGTCAGGGTCACCAGCCAGGAGATTGAGGCCAGCAGCAGCAGTCGCATCACCATCGCCAGCAGCAGGCCCGTTACGCGCGCACGGTCGCGCTGCGCCGGGGGGAGTTTTTCGGCGAGGATGGCGATAAAGACCAGGTTATCAATACCGAGCACTAATTCGATGACGACCAGCGTAACCAGCCCGGCCCAGATTGATGGATCGGCAATCCATTCCATAGTAATCGCAATACCTTCTGTTATATGAGCAATGTCACACTTCGATCATGGATAAAGCCAGGGGAAATTGCAATGCCGGGCTGAGATTTCTCTTAATACGATCCGGCAAAAAGGAAGAACAATGCGGAATCTGTAAATAAGCTAAATACGTAGATTTAATTACGGCGAAAGCATTTTAGGATATATCGCAATAAATGGTTTTTATTTTAATTTTGTCAATATAAAGAAAATCCTAAAACGTCAAAACTTTGCTCTTAATATTAATCTTAAAAACCGTTATTAGGACAGTTGTCTCCTTGCCTGCTATTAGGTTAGCTGCAACAATTCTCCCAGCATCAAATGTTAAATCTCCTTGTTGCTATTATTGTTCCGGTCTTCAGTGATGGTTATTCATTATCTGCCGTGTATCGCAAGCGGCTGATATATTTCCAGAAGGCCTTATCAAAGAGGGTGTCTATCCATAACGCATTGTTTAGTCAGTGGATTGGTAACTGAAAGCCAAGGGCGGTAGCGTGCCTGAAAGCGTGTGAATCAGCCTCGATTATTCTGTCAATAGCCAATGGATGAATAAGCTTTTTTTAGGACTGATGCCAGTTATATTTCTATTTGAACAACTGCATGCTGAAAGCCAAATCGACCCGGCTTATTTAATTGCACAGGATAATTACTCTGCCAAAGTGATAAATAATCAATGATGAAATCCAAAATGAAATTGATGCCATTATTGGTGTCTGTGACCTTGATGAGTGGTTGTACAGTCTTTCCCGGCAGCAATATGTCAACAATGGGTAAGGATGTGATCAAACAACAGGATGCTGATTTTGATCTCGACAAAATGGTGAATGTTTATCCACTGACACCACGTCTGGTCGAACAATTACGTCCACGTCCTAATGTTGCGCAGCCGAATATGTCACTGGACCAGGAAATTGCCTCCTACCAGTACCGCGTAGGTCCGGGTGACGTGATTAACGTTACCGTGTGGGACCATCCGGAATTGACCACGCCAGCGGGCCAATACCGCAGCTCAAGCGACACCGGTAACTGGGTGCAGTCTGATGGCACCATGTTCTATCCCTATATCGGCAAAGTACACGTTGCCGGGAAAACCCTTGCCGAAATCCGTAGTGATATTACCGGCCGCTTAGCGCAGTACATCGCCGATCCGCAGGTGGACGTTAATATCGCCGCATTCCGTTCGCAAAAAGCCTATATCTCCGGACAGGTGAACAAATCTGGCCAGCAGGCCATCACCAACGTGCCGCTGACCGTGCTGGACGCCATTAACGCCGCGGGCGGCTTAACCGACGGTGCCGACTGGCGCAACGTCGTTCTGACCCACAACGGCAAAGAACAACGCATTTCTCTGCAGGCGCTGATGCAAAACGGCGACCTGACGCAGAACCGTCTGCTCTATCCGGGCGACATTCTGTATGTACCGCGTAATGACGATCTGAAAGTCTTCGTGATGGGTGAAGTGAAGAAACAGAGCACCCTCAAAATGGACTTCAGCGGCATGACCCTGACCGAAGCACTGGGCAATGCAGAGGGTATCGATCTCACCACCTCTAATGCCACCGGTATCTTCGTGATCCGTCCGCTGAAAGGCGAGGGCAGTGCGAAAGGCAAGATTGCCAATATTTACCAGCTGGATATGTCCGATGCGACTTCTCTGGTAATGGCAACGGAGTTCCGCCTCCAGCCTTATGACGTGGTGTATGTCACCACCGCACCGGTTGCCCGCTGGAACCGTCTGATCAACCAGTTGCTGCCAACCATCAGTGGCGTTCGCTACATGACGGATACGGCGCGCGACATTCATACCTGGTAATCCGCGATGTTTAATAAAATTCTGGTGGTATGCGTGGGGAACATTTGCCGTTCCCCAACGGCTGAGCGGTTGCTGAAACACTACCAGCCCGAGCTCACCGTCGAATCTGCAGGGCTGGGCGCGTTGGTCGGTAAAGGTGCCGATGAAAGCGCCGCGAGCGTGGCCCACGATCACAACCTTTCTCTTGACGGGCACTGCGCCCGCCAGGTCACCGGCCGCATGTGCCGGGAGTATGACCTGATCCTGACGATGGAAAAACGCCATATTCACTCGCTATGCGAAATCGCACCGGAGATGCGCGGCAAAGTGATGCTGTTTGGTCACTGGGAAAACGAACGCGAAATCCCCGATCCCTATCGCAAAAGCCGTGAGGCCTTTGAGGCGGTGTATACCTTACTTGACCAGTCTGCCCGTCAATGGGCGCAGGCACTGAAAGCTCAGCAGGGATAACAATGACAGAAAAAACAAAACCTTCTGCCGCCCCGATTTCGGGCAGTGATGAAATCGATATTGGTCGCCTGGTCGGCACCGTCATAGAGGCGAAGTGGTGGGTACTTGGGATCACCGCCGTGTTTGCCGCCGCGGCGATCGTCTATACGCTGTTTGCGACACCCATCTATAGCGCCGATGCGCTGGTGCAGATTGAGCAGAACACCGGCAACTCGCTGGTGCAGGATATTGGCTCTGCCCTGGCGAACAAACCGCCTGCCTCCGAGGCCGAAATTCAGCTGATCCAGTCGCGTCTGGTGCTGGGTAAAACGGTTCACGATCTGGGGCTTGATATCTCCGTCACCAAAAATACCTTCCCGATATTTGGTGCCGGCTGGGATCGCCTGACCGGGCACAGCAACGACACGGTAAAAGTTACCGACTTTGTGCTGCCGAAAGGGAGCGCGGATCAAACCTTTACCCTGACCGTGCTAGGGCCGAAGCAGTATCAGCTGACCAGCGACGCAGGCTTCAGCGCGCGCGGTGAAGTGGGACAAATGCTGACAAAAGATGGCGTCAGCATGAAGGTGAGCGCTATTCAGGCGCAGGAAGGCAGCGAGTTTACCGTCACCAAATTCTCCACCCTGGGGATGATCAACAATCTGCAAAATAACCTGACGGTCACCGAAAATGGCAAGGACACGGGTGTCCTGAGCATGACCTTTACCGGTGAAGATAAAGATCAAATCCGCGAAATTCTCAACAGCATTACCCGCAACTACCTTGAGCAGAACGTCGAACGCAAGTCGGCTGAAGCGGCGAAAAGCCTGGCCTTCCTCGCCAAACAGCTCCCGGAAGTGCGCGCACGTCTGGATGACGCAGAGAACAAACTGAACACGTTTCGTCAGGATAAAGATTCCGTCGATCTGCCGCTGGAAGCGAAATCGGTGCTCGATTCGATGGTCAACATTGATGCGCAGCTTAATGAGTTGACCTTCAAAGAGGCGGAAATTTCTAAGCTCTACACCAAACGTCACCCGGCCTATCGCACGCTGCTGGAAAAACGTCGCACCCTCGAAGAGGAAAAAGCGAAGCTTAATGACCGCGTCACCGCGATGCCAAAAACGCAGCAGGAAATTGTGCGTCTGACCCGCGACGTGGAATCCGGCCAGCAGGTCTATATGCAGCTGCTGAACAAACAGCAGGAGCTGAAGATTACCGAAGCCAGTACCGTCGGCGACGTGCGTATTGTTGACCCGGCCATTACCCAGCCTGGCGTACTGAAGCCGAAGAAAGCGCTGATTATCCTCGGCAGCATTATCCTCGGCCTGATGCTCTCCATTGTTGGTGTGCTGCTGCGTTCGCTGTTCAACCGCGGTATCGAAAGCCCGCAGGTGCTGGAAGAGAATGGTATCAACGTTTACGCCAGTATCCCGCTCTCCGAATGGCAGAAGTCCCATGACCGGGTCAAAAGCGTCAAAGGCGTCAAGCGTTACAAACAGAGCCAGCTGCTGGCAGTGGGTAACCCGACGGACCTGGCAATTGAAGCGGTGCGCAGCCTGCGTACCAGTCTCCACTTCGCCATGATGCAGGCCAAAAACAACGTACTGATGTTAACCGGTGTCAGCCCGTCGATAGGTAAGACCTTTGTCTGTGCCAACCTGGCGGCGGTGGTCAGCCAGACCAATAAACGGGTGCTGCTGATCGACTGCGATATGCGTAAGGGTTATACCCACGAGCTGCTGGGGACCAATAACGTCAACGGTCTGTCGGAAATCCTGCTTGGCAAGGGTGAGATTAGCCAGAGCGCAAAACCGACCAGCATCCCGAAATTTGACCTCATCCCACGTGGTCAGGTGCCGCCAAACCCATCCGAACTGTTGATGAGCGACCGCTTTGCCGAGCTGGTGGAGTGGGCGAGCAAAAACTATGACCTGGTGCTGATCGATACACCACCAATTCTGGCCGTGACCGATGCGGCCGTGGTCGGTCGCCTGGCGGGAACCACGCTGATGGTGGCGCGCTATGCGGTGAACACCCTGAAGGAAGTGGAAACCAGCCTGAGCCGCTTCGAGCAGAATGGCATTGAGGTGAAAGGGGTGATCCTGAACTCCATCTTCCGCCGTGCGACCGGGTACCAGGATTACGGGTATTACGAGTACGAATATAAGTCTGACAGCAAATAACAATCCCCCTCACCCTAACCCTCTCCCGAGGGGAGAGGGAACTGCCCGGTGCAGCTATTCTCCCTCTCCCTTTGGGAGAGAGGCGGGGTGAGGGATCAGGGGAAGACTATGACCACACAACGCCCTTTAGTTTCTATTTATATGCCGACATGGAATCGTCAGCAGCTGGCGATCCGTGCAATCAAATCGGTGCTGCGCCAGGATTACGATAACTGGGAGCTGATCATTGTTGATGACTGTTCCTCTTCGTATGAGCAGCTGCAAAAGTTTGTCACTGACCTCAATGACCCGCGTGTCAGCTATACCCATAACGCGATCAACTCCGGGGCGTGTGCGGTGCGTAATCAGGCAATTATGCAGGCCAAAGGGCAGTATCTGACCGGCATCGACGACGATGACGAGTGGACACCAAACCGTCTGTCCATTTTCCTGTCGCACAAGGAACAACTGGTCACCCACGCTTTCCTGTATGCCAACGACTATGTCTGTCAGGGCGAGGTTTACTCGCAGCCTGCCAGCCTGCCGCTGTACCCGAAATCACCATACTCTCGCCGCCTCTTCTACAAGCGCAACATCATCGGCAATCAGGTGTTCACCTGGGCGTGGCGCTTTAAAGAGTGCCTGTTCGATACCGAACTGAAGGCCGCGCAGGATTACGACATCTTCCTGCGGATGGTGGTGGAGTATGGCGAGCCGTGGAAGGTGGAAGAGGCCACGCAGATCCTGCACATCAACCACGGGGAGATGCAAATCACCTCCTCACCAAAAAAATTCTCGGGTTACTTCCATTTCTACCGCAAGCACAAGGATAAGTTTGACCGTGCCAGCCGGAAGTACCAGCTCTTTACCCTCTATCAGATCCGCAATAAGCGGATGACCTGGCGTACCTTGTTGACGCTGTTTTCTGTGCGCAACGGCAAGCGACTGGCTGATGGACTGCGGGGGAAATAATGTTTCTGGAAGATTGCCGCGCTAACAGCTGGAGCCTGCGCCCGTGCTGCATGGTTCTGGCGTACCGCATCGCGCATTTCTGCTCGGTGTGGCGTAAGAAAAATGTTCTGAACAACCTCTGGGCGGCACCGGTTCTGGTGCTGTACCGAATTATCACCGAATGCATTTTTGGCTATGAAATTCAGGCTGCGGCCACCATCGGCCGCCGCTTTACCATTCACCACGGCTATGCGGTGGTCATCAATAAGTTCGTGGTCGCCGGGGATGATTTCACTATTCGTCATGCGGTCACCATCGGCAACCGGGGGCCGGAGAGCCTGGCCTGCCCGGTCATCGGCAACAACGTCGAGCTGGGGGCGAACGTGGTGATCATTGGCGACATTACCATTGGTAACAACGTCACGATTGGTGCAGGCAGCGTGGTGCTGGACAGCATTCCGGATAACGCGCTGGTAGTGGGCGAAAAAGCCCGCGTGAAGGTGATCAAATGAACATTCTGCAATTTAACGTCCGTCTCGCCGAGGGCGGGGCGGCTGGCGTGGCGCTGGATCTGCACCAGCGTGCGCTGCAAAAAGGGCTTCAGTCTCGTTTTATCTACGGCTATGGCAAAGGCGGTAAGAAAAGCGTCAGCCACGATATCTATCCTCAGGTGCACAAGCAGACGCCACGTCTGACGTCTGTCGCCAACATTGCGCTGTTTCGTCTGTTTAACCGCGATCTGTTTGGCAACCTGAACAACCTCTATCGTACGGTCACGCGCACTTCCGGCCCGGTTGTGCTCCATTTTCACGTGCTGCACAGCTACTGGCTGAACCTGCAAGAGGTGGTGACGTTTTGCCAGAAGGTACAGGCTCACAAGCCGGATACCCGCTTCATCTGGACGCTGCACGACCACTGGAGCGTAACCGGGCGCTGCGCGTTCACCGACGGCTGCGAAGGCTGGAAAAACGCCTGCCAGAAGTGTCCGACATTAACCAATTACCCGCCGGTGAAAGTGGATCGCGCTCACCAGCTGGTGGACGGAAAACGTCAGCTGTTCCGCGACATGCTGTCGCTCGGCTGCACGTTTATCTCCCCAAGCCAGCATGTGGCCGATGCCTTCAACAGTCTGTATGGGGCAGGGCGGTGTCAGATCATCAACAACGGGATCGACGTGGCGACGGAAGCGATTCTGGCCGAGTTGACCCCGGTTGCGGAAACTGAAGGCAAACCGAAAATCGCAATCGTCGCGCATGACCTGCGTTACGACGGCAAAACCAACCAACAGCTGGTGCGCGACATGATGGCGCTGGGTGACAAAATCGAACTGCATACCTTCGGCAAATTCTCGCCGTTCGACGGCGCTAACGTGGTGAATCACGGGTTTGAAACGGATAAGCGCAAGCTGATGAGCGCCCTCAACGGGATGGATGCGCTGGTGTTCAGCTCGCGCGTGGATAACTACCCGCTGATCCTCTGCGAAGCGCTCTCGATTGGCGTGCCGGTGATCGCCACCCACAGCGATGCGGCGCGTGAAGTGCTGGAAAAATCGGGCGGGAAAACGTTCGCGGAACAGGAGGTGCTGCCGCTGGTGCAACTGCCGAAGCCGCAGATTGCGCAGGCCGTTTTTGGCACTGACCTGGAATCGTTCCGCAACCGCAGCCGCAAGGCCTACAGTGGACAACAGATGCTGGAGGAATATGTCTCGTTCTATCAGAGTCTGTAGTTATCTGCTGCTGCCGCTGATCTATCTGCTGGTCAATGTCAAAATTGCCCAGCTTGGCGAAAGCTTCCCGATAACCATTGTGACCTTCTTGCCTGCTCTGCTTCTGTTGTACGTCGATAAAATCAACCTCAAGAAGCTGATGATTGCCTTAGGGATGGGCTTTGGCCTGACGCTGTTTAACTACATCTTTGGCCAGTCGCTGGATCCCAGCAAGTACGTCACCTCTACCATGCTGTTTGTTTATATTGTCATTATTATTGGCATGGTCTGGAGTATTCGTTTTAAAACTATTTCTCCGCACAATTATCGGAAAATCCTCAGGCTCTTTTATATTGCCGTTGCGTTAATTGTTATGCTTGCTGCACTGGAAATGGCACAAATTATTCTCACCGGTGGTAGCAGCCTGATGGAGATGATTTCGAAATATCTCATTTACAGTAACAGCTATGTACTGAACTTCATTAAGTTTGGCGGTAAGCGTACGACAGCCCTCTATTTTGAACCGGCGTTTTTCGCTCTGGCGTTAATCTCAATTTGGCTCAGCATCAAACAGTTTGGTATCAAAACCCCTAAGACCGATGCTATGATTCTTGCAGGAATCGTTCTGTCTGGTTCGTTCTCAGGGGTCATGACATTTATCCTGTTTTACCTCCTGGAGTGGGCATTCCAGTACCTGAACAAAGATGCGATTAAGAAAAAACTGCCGCTGGCGATCATCTCCCTGACGGTATTTTTAGTAGGCGTGATATTTGCATTCCCGTATATCTCAGAGCGTCTGGGAGATTTGGGAACGGAAGGTTCATCATCCTATTATCGCATTATCGGGCCGCTGGTGATGGTGGGTTATTCCTTAACCCATATCGACGGTGTAGTAAGATTCGGCTCACTTTACGAATATGTTGCATCATTCGGAATCTTTAACGGTGCGGATGTCGGTAAAACCATAGACAATGGCCTGTATCTGTTAATTATTTATTTTTCGTGGTTCGCCGTACTGTTGACGCTCTGGTATCTGTTTAAAGTTTTCAAAATGATGATTAACGCGTTTGGGGATAACCAGAACTTTCGCGTGCAGCTTTATCTGTTTACGCCAGTGTCGCTGTTTTTTACGGGGTCAATATTTAGCCCGGAATATGCTTTCTTGATTGTCTGTCCGTTTATTCTGCGCAAAGCGCTTAATATTACGAACGTAAGCCCTAAATAATTCGAGTTGCATGAAGGCGGCGACGCAGCGAATCCCCAGGAGCGTACAAAAGTACGTGACTGGGGTGAGCGAGGAAGCCAACGCGCAGGCAACTCGAAGTATGACGGGCATGACGAAATGAGGTGATTTATGTTTCTAAGCGTCATTACTGTTGCCTTTCGTAATTACGAAGGGGTGGTAAAAACCTGGCGCTCGCTGCGCAACCTGGCGCGCGATCCGAGTCTCAGCTTTGAGTGGATCGTGGTCGATGGCGGCTCGAACGATGGCACGGCGGAGTTTCTGGAAAAACTCAACGGTGAGTTCAACTTACGCTTCGTTAGCGAGAAAGATAAAGGCATCTACGATGCGATGAACAAAGGCATTAACATGGCGCAAGGCCGTTATGCCATCTTCCTTAACTCGGGCGATGTGTTCCATGACGATGTGGCGCAATTTGCCCGTCAGCTGGCGCGCCAGAAAGATGACGCGATGTATATTGGCGATGCGCTGCTCGATTTTGGCGACGGGCATAAAATTTGCCGCAGCGCGAAACCCGGCTGGTATATCTATCACAGTTTACCGGCAAGCCATCAGGCCATTTTCTTCCCGGTAAAAGGTCTGAAAAAACAGCCTTACGATCTGCAGTATAAAGTGTCATCAGATTATGCCCTGGCCGCCAGTCTGTATAAATCAGGCTACCCGTTCCGTCGAATTAAAGGGCTGGTGTCTGAATTTTCAATGGGCGGTGTATCCACCTCGAATAATCTGGAATTGTGCCAGGATGCAAAAAACGTACAGCGTAAGATATTACGCGTGCCTGCATTCTGGGCGGAATTGTCTTATTTATTCCGCCTGCGCACCACGGGTAAAACGAAAACCTTATATAACAAAGCCTGAATATAAGGAAATGTAATGCAGGATCTTAACGGGTTCACCGTGCCGAAAGGTTTTCGGGGCGGGAACGGAATTAAAGTGCAGTTATGGTGGGCCGTTCAGGCCACCTTATTTGCCTGGTCACCGCAAATACTGTATCGCTGGCGTGCCTTTTTATTGCGTCTGTTTGGCGCAAAAATCGGAAAAAACGTAGTCATTCGTCCATCGGTAAAAATTACTTACCCCTGGAAATTAACGCTTGGCGATTACGCCTGGGTAGGGGATGACGCCGTGTTATATACCCTTGGCGATATCACGATTGGTGCAAACGCAGTGGTGTCACAGAAGTGTTATTTGTGTACCGGCAGCCACGATTTTATGAGTCAGCATTTTGATATTACCGCTTCGCCAATTGTGATTGGCGAAAAATGCTGGCTGGCAACAGATGTATTTGTTGCACCTGGTGTTTCTGTTGGCGATGGCACGGTAGTCGGTGCCCGCAGCAGCGTTTTTAAATCGCTACCGGCAAATAAAATTTGCCGTGGCAACCCCGCAGTGGTGATACGCGAACGCGTTGAAACTGATTAAATTCATAAGTAGAGGAATATAAACATGTCTAAAGTCGCTCTCATCACCGGCGTTACCGGGCAGGATGGTTCTTACCTGGCAGAGTTACTGCTGGAAAAAGGTTATGAAGTTCACGGTATTAAGCGTCGTGCTTCTTCTTTCAACACGGAACGTGTGGATCATATTTACCAGGATCCGCATGCGGCGAATCCGAAATTCCATCTGCACTACGGCGACCTGACCGATACCTCCAACCTGACCCGCATCCTGCAGGAAGTACAGCCGGATGAAGTTTACAACCTGGGCGCGATGAGCCACGTAGCGGTTTCTTTCGAATCCCCGGAATACACCGCTGACGTTGATGCCATGGGTACGCTGCGTCTGCTGGAAGCGATTCGTTTCCTCGGCCTTGAGAAGAAAACCCGTTTCTACCAGGCATCCACCTCTGAACTGTACGGTCTGGTGCAGGAAATCCCGCAGAAAGAGACCACCCCGTTCTACCCACGTTCTCCTTACGCGGTAGCCAAACTGTATGCCTACTGGATCACCGTAAACTACCGTGAATCATACGGCATGTACGCCTGTAACGGCATTCTGTTTAACCACGAATCCCCACGTCGTGGCGAAACCTTCGTGACCCGTAAAATTACCCGCGCTATCGCCAACATCGCTCAGGGTCTGGAATCCTGCCTGCACCTCGGCAACATGGACTCCCTGCGTGACTGGGGCCATGCCAAAGACTACGTGAAGATGCAGTGGATGATGCTGCAGCAGGAGCAGCCAGAAGATTTCGTGATTGCGACCGGCGTGCAGTACTCCGTCCGTCAATTCGTGGAAATGGCTGCCGCACAGCTGGGTATCAAACTTCGCTTCGAAGGCACTGGGGTGGAAGAGAAGGGGATCGTTGTCTCTGTGACCGGCCATGACGCACCGGGCGTG
Organism: Enterobacter cloacae complex sp. 2022EL-00981; assembly: GCF_028737495.1. Taxonomy (NCBI): domain Bacteria; kingdom Pseudomonadati; phylum Pseudomonadota; class Gammaproteobacteria; order Enterobacterales; family Enterobacteriaceae; genus Enterobacter; species Enterobacter cloacae complex sp. 2022EL-00981. Next base: position 29,232 of record NZ_JAQZRK010000022.1, on the reverse strand, counting down.
AAACCAGGTGATGTGATTGTGCAGGTTGACCCGCGTTACTTCCGTCCTGCGGAAGTGGAAACCCTGCTGGGCGACCCAACCAAAGCGCACGAGAAACTGGGCTGGAAACCAGAAACCACTCTGCAGGAGATGGTCTCTGAGATGGTAGCCAAAGATCTTGAAGCAGCGAAAAAACACTCCCTGCTCAAATCTCATGGCTACGAGGTTGCCATCGCGCTGGAGTCCTGAGAATGACAAAACAACGTATTTTTGTCGCCGGTCATCGCGGAATGGTGGGTTCCGCGATTGTTCGACAGCTGGAGCAGCGCGGTGACGTGGAAGTGGTTGTCCGTACCCGCGACGAGCTGAATCTGCTCGATAGCCGTGCGGTACAGGACTTCTTTGCCAATGAACGTATCGATCAGGTGTATCTGGCGGCGGCAAAAGTGGGCGGCATTGTCGCTAACAACACTTACCCGGCAGATTTCATCTACGAGAACATGATGATTGAGAGCAACATCATTCACGCGGCGCATCTGCACAACGTGAACAAGCTGTTGTTCCTCGGCTCATCCTGTATCTACCCGAAAATGGCGAAACAGCCGATCGCCGAGAGCGAACTGCTGCAGGGGACGCTGGAAGCAACCAACGAGCCGTACGCCATTGCCAAAATTGCCGGGATCAAGCTGTGCGAGTCCTACAACCGTCAGTACAACCGTGACTATCGCTCGGTGATGCCGACCAACCTGTACGGGCCGCACGATAACTTCCACCCGAGCAACTCGCACGTGATCCCGGCGCTGCTGCGTCGTTTCCACGAGGCGACCGCCGAGAACGCACCGGATGTGGTGGTGTGGGGCAGCGGCACGCCGATGCGCGAATTCCTGCACGTGGACGACATGGCTGCCGCCAGCATTCACGTGATGGAGCTGGATCGCGAGGTGTGGCAGGAGAACACCGAGCCGATGCTGTCGCACATCAACGTTGGCACTGGCGTGGATTGCACCATTCGCGAGCTGGCGCAGACCATTGCTCAGGTGGTGGGCTACAAGGGCCGCGTGGTGTTTGACGCCACCAAACCGGACGGCACGCCGCGCAAACTGCTGGACGTCACCCGTCTGCATCAGCTGGGCTGGTATCACGAGGTGTCGCTGGAACAAGGGCTGGCAAGTACCTACCAGTGGTTCCTGGAAAACCAGCACCGCTTCCGGGGGTAACAATGTTTTTAAGTCAGGAAGATTTTGCCACGGTAGTGCGCTCCACTCCGCTCATCTCAATTGATTTGATCGTGGAGAACGAACGCGGCGAGTTCTTGCTGGGGAAACGAACCAATCGTCCTGCTCAGGGCTTCTGGTTCGTGCCCGGCGGGCGCGTGCAGAAGGATGAGACGCTGGCCAACGCGTTTGAGCGTCTCACTCTGGCGGAACTGGGCCTGCAACTGCCGATGGCAGCAGGCCAGTTTTACGGGGTCTGGCAGCACTTCTATGACGATAACTTTTCAGGTACCGGCTTCACCACGCACTACATCGTGCTGGGGTTCCGCCTGAAGGTGAGTGAGGCAGACCTGCGTCTGCCTGATTCTCAGCACGACGACTACCGCTGGCAGACGCCAGAGGCGCTGCTGGCCAGCGACAATGTGCATGACAACAGTCGTGCCTATTTCCTGGCCGATCGTCAGTCTGAGGTGCCGGGACTATGAAGATCCTCGTATATGGAATCAACTACTCGCCGGAATTGACCGGTATCGGGAAATACACCGGCGAGATGGTCGAGTGGATGGCGAGCCAGGGACATGACGTGCGGGTCATTACCGCGCCGCCGTACTACCCGGAATGGAAAGTGGGCGAGCGCTACTCCAGCTGGCGCTATCGCCGCGAAGAGGGCGCTGCGACCGTCTGGCGTTGCCCGCTGTACGTGCCGAAGCAGCCCTCGACGCTGAAACGTTTAATTCATCTGGGCAGCTTTGCCCTGAGCAGTTTCTTCCCGCTGATGGCGCAGCGTCGCTGGAAGCCGGATCGCATCATTGGCGTGGTACCGACGCTGTTCTGCACGCCGGGCATGCGGCTGCTGGGCAAGCTCTCCGGAGCGCGCACGTTGCTGCACATTCAGGATTATGAAGTCGACGCCATGCTGGGCCTGGGGATGGCAGGTAAAGGCAAGGGCGGCAAAGTGGCGAAACTCGCCAGCGCTTTTGAGCGCAGCGGTCTGCATAACGTGGATTATGTCTCCACCATCTCGCGCTCGATGATGAACAAAGCGCAGGAGAAGGGCGTCGCGCCGGAAAAGGTGATCTTTTTCCCGAACTGGTCCGAAGTGGCCCGTTTCCGTGACGTAACAGAACACGACGCGCAGGCGCTTCGCGCAGAGCTCGGTTTGCCTGATGACCAAAAAATCATTCTTTATTCAGGCAATATCGGCGAAAAGCAGGGGCTGGAGAACGTTATCGAGGCGGCTCAACAGCTTAGCGAACATCCGTGGATGTTTGTGATTGTCGGTCAGGGCGGCGGAAAAGCGCGTCTGGAGAAGATGGCCAGTGAACGCGGCCTGACTAACGTGAAATTCTTCCCGCTTCAGTCTTACGAGGCGCTGCCTGCGCTGCTGAAGATGGGTGACTGCCATCTGGTGGTGCAAAAGCGCGGCGCGGCGGATGCGGTGCTGCCGTCCAAGCTGACCAACATTCTGGCCGTGGGCGGGAACGCCGTGATCACGGCAGAAGCCGAAACCGAATTAGGCCAGCTGTGTGACAGCTACCCAGGGATCGCCGTTTGCGTGGAGCCGGAATCGGTTCCGGCGCTGGTGACCGGAATTGAACAGGCACTCGCCATGCCAAAAGTGAACACGGTGGCACGTGAATATGCCGAACGCACGCTCGAGAAAGAGAACGTGCTGAGCCAATTTATTGCAGATATACGGGGATAAATCATGAGTCAAACCACGTTGTATCCGGTTGTGATGGCAGGTGGCTCTGGTAGCCGGTTGTGGCCGCTGTCCCGCGTGCTCTATCCAAAACAGTTCCTCTGCCTGAAAGGGGATCTCACCATGCTGCAAACGACGGTTAACCGTCTGCAGGGTGTGGAGTGTGAAAGCCCGGTGGTGATTTGTAACGAACAGCACCGCTTTATTGTTGCCGAGCAGCTGCGCCAGCTGAACAAACTCACAGAAAACATCATTCTGGAGCCTGCCGGACGAAATACCGCCCCAGCCATTGCCCTGGCGGCGCTGGCGGCAAAACGCAGCAGCCCGGATTGCGATCCGCTGATGCTGGTCCTGGCGGCAGACCACGTCATTCAGCAGGAAGAGGCGTTCCGCGACGCAGTGCGGGCGGCCATTCCTTACGCAGAAAGCGGCAAGCTGGTGACCTTCGGCATCGTGCCGGATCTGCCAGAAACCGGCTATGGCTATATCCGCCGCGGCAGCGTGACGCCGGGCGAAGGCGACAGCGTGGCGTTTGACGTGGCGCAGTTCGTTGAGAAACCGAATCTGGAAACCGCGCAGGCCTACGTTGCCAGCGGTGAATACTACTGGAACAGCGGTATGTTCCTGTTCCGCGCCGGTCGCTATCTGGAAGAACTGCAAAAGTATCGTCCGGATATCCTGAGCGCCTGCGAAAAAGCCATGAACGTGGTGGATCCGGATCTCGACTTTATTCGCGTCGACGAAGCCGCTTTCCTCGCCTGCCCGGAAGAGTCCATTGACTATGCGGTGATGGAGCGCACGGCGGATGCGGTGGTGGTGCCGATGGATGCAGGCTGGAGCGATGTTGGCTCCTGGTCCTCCCTGTGGGAGATCAGCGCGCATACCCCGGAGGGTAACGTCCATCACGGTGATGTGATTAGCCACAAAACCGAGAACAGCTACGTCTACGCCGAATCCGGCCTCGTGACCACGGTGGGGGTGAAGGATCTGGTGGTCGTCCAGACCAAAGACGCCGTGCTGATTGCCGACCGTAACGCCGTGCAGGACGTTAAAAAGGTGGTAGAGAAGATCAAAGCCGACGGTCGCCACGAGCACCATATTCACCGCGAAGTGTACCGGCCGTGGGGCAAATACGACTCCATCGATGCGGGCGAACGTTACCAGGTGAAGCGCATTACCGTGAAGCCGGGCGAAGGCCTGTCGGTACAGATGCATCACCATCGTGCCGAGCACTGGGTGGTGGTGGCGGGTACCGCCAAAGTGACCATCGACGGTGAAGTGAAACTGCTCGGTGAAAACGAGTCAATTTATATTCCGCTGGGGGCGACACACTGTCTGGAAAACCCAGGGAAGATACCTCTCGATTTAATTGAAGTGCGCTCCGGCGCGTATCTGGAAGAGGACGATATTGTCCGTTTCCAGGACCGCTACGGTCGGGTGTAACCACTTCGCATCATGCCCGGTGGCGCTGTGCTTACCGGGCCTACGAATGAATAAAAAATATTTTGCCTGTTAATTGGGCGGGCCAACTGTTGCCTGAAAAAGGGGTCATGATGGAAAAGTTAACCTGTTTTAAAGCCTACGATATTCGCGGCAAGCTGGGCGAAGAGCTGAATGAAGACATTGCGTGGCGCATCGGTCGCGCGTACGGCGAATACCTGAAACCGAAAACTATCGTGCTGGGCGGTGACGTGCGTCTGACCAGCGAATCCCTGAAGCTGGCGCTGGCGAAAGGGCTGCAGGACGCGGGCGTGGACGTGCTGGATATCGGCCTTTCCGGTACCGAAGAGATCTATTTTGCCACCTTCCACCTGGGCGTGGACGGCGGGATTGAAGTCACGGCCAGCCATAACCCGATGGATTACAACGGCATGAAGCTGGTGCGCAAGGGTGCGCGCCCTATCAGCGGCGATACCGGCCTGCGCGACGTGCAGCGTCTGGCGGAAGCCAACGACTTCCCGCCGGTGAACGAGTCTGCACGCGGCAGCTACAAGCAGATCGATCTGCGTAAAGAGTACATCGATCACCTGCTGGGTTACATCAACGTGGCGAACCTTAAGCCGCTGAAGCTGGTCATCAACTCCGGCAACGGCGCGGCGGGCCCGGTGGTGGATGCCCTGGAAGCCCGCTTTAAGGCGCTGAACGTGCCGGTGACCTTCGTCAAGGTACACAACACCCCGGATGGCAACTTCCCGAACGGTATCCCGAACCCGCTGCTGCCAGAATGCCGCGACGACACCCGCAATGCGGTGATTGAACACGGTGCGGATATGGGTATCGCCTTTGACGGCGATTTCGACCGCTGCTTCCTGTTCGACGAGAAAGGGCAGTTCATCGAGGGCTATTACATTGTCGGCCTGCTGGCGGAAGCGTTCCTCGAGAAAAATCCGGGGGCGAAGATCATTCATGACCCGCGTCTCTCCTGGAACACCGTTGACGTGGTGTCAGCGGCAGGCGGCACGCCGGTGATGTCCAAAACCGGTCACGCGTTTATTAAAGAGCGTATGCGCGAAGAAGACGCCATCTACGGCGGCGAGATGAGCGCCCACCACTACTTCCGCGATTTTGCCTACTGCGACAGCGGGATGATCCCGTGGCTGCTGGTGACCGAACTGCTGTGCCTGAAAGGTCAGACCCTGGGCGAGCTGGTGCGCGACCGTATGGCGGCCTTCCCGGCAAGTGGAGAGATCAACAGCAAACTGGCACAGCCGGCTGAAGCCATTGCCCGCGTGGAGCAGCACTTTGCTATTCACGCGCTGGAAATTGACCGTACCGACGGTATCAGCATGGCGTTCCCGCAGTGGCGCTTTAACCTGCGCTCGTCCAATACCGAGCCGGTGGTGCGCCTGAACGTGGAATCCCGCGCCGACACCGCGCTGATGGAAGCCCGAACGAAGGACATTCTGGCGCTGTTGAATCAGTAATATTTGCCCCTCCCGGTGGGAGGGGAAACCGAATACAGGAACAACGATGACGAATCTAAAAAAGCGCGAACGAGCGAGAACGAATGCATCGTTAATCTCTATGGTGCAGCGTTTTTCTGATATCACCATCATGGTCGGCGGATTGTGGGCGGTGTGTTGGATCAGCGGGCAATCGTTCTTATACATGCACCTGCTGATGGCACTGATTGCGCTGGTCGTGTTTCAGATGATCGGCGGGATGACGGATTTCTATCGTTCGTGGCGTGGCGTCAAGATGACCACCGAACTGATGCTGTTGCTGCAGAACTGGACCTTAAGCCTGATCTTCAGCGCGGGCCTGGTGGCGTTCAGCCATGATTTTGATAATCGTCTGGTGACGTATCTGTGCTGGTATCTGTTAACCAGCGTCGGCATGGTGGTTTGCCGCTCCCTGATCCGCTTTGGCGCGGGCTGGTTGCGTAACCGTGGTTACAACCGCCGCTATGTCGCCGTTGCTGGCGATCTGCCGGTGGGCCAGGTGCTGCTTGATAGCTTCCGCAAAGAGCCGTGGTTAGGTTTTGAAGTGGTTGGGATCTACCACGACGCGAAACCGGGTGGCGTGCCGTCGGACTGGGCGGGCAACTACGATCAGCTTATTGACGATGCGAAAGCGGGCAAAATTCACAACGTCTACATTGCCATGCAGATGAAAGAGGAGTCCCGCATTAAGAAACTGATGCGCGACCTGGCGGACACCACCTGTTCCGTGATCCTCATTCCGGACGTCTTTACCTTCAACATTCTCCATTCCCGTATCGAAGAGGTGAACGGTGTACCGGTAGTGCCGCTGTACGACACGCCGCTGTCAGGTATCAACCGTGTTCTCAAACGCCTGGAAGACATTGTGCTCTCTTCACTGATCCTTCTGCTGATCTCTCCGGTGCTGTGCTGTATTGCCCTGGCGGTGAAGCTGAGCTCTCCCGGGCCAGTTATCTTCCGTCAGACGCGCTACGGCATGGACGGTAAGCCGATTATGGTGTGGAAATTCCGCTCCATGAAGGTGATGGAGAACGACAAAGTGGTGACGCAGGCTACGCAGAACGATCCGCGCGTGACCCGCGTGGGGAATTTCCTGCGCCGCACCTCGCTGGACGAGCTGCCGCAGTTTATCAACGTCTTTACCGGCGGTATGTCGATTGTCGGGCCACGTCCGCATGCGGTTGCCCATAACGAGCAGTACCGTTCGCTGATTGAAGGCTACATGCTGCGCCATAAAGTGAAACCAGGCATTACCGGCTGGGCGCAAATCAACGGCTGGCGCGGTGAAACCGACACGCTGGAAAAAATGGAAAAACGCATTGAATTCGACCTTGAGTACATCCGTGAGTGGAGCCTCTGGTTCGATATCAAAATTGTTTTTCTGACCATCTTCAAAGGTTTCGTGAACAAAGCGGCGTACTAAGATGAGCTTACGTGAAAAAACCATCAGCGGCGCCAAGTGGTCAGCGATGGCGACTATCGTCATCATTGGCCTGGGGCTGGTGCAGATGACCGTGCTGGCGCGCATTATCGATAATCATCAGTTCGGTCTGCTGACCGTCTCGCTGGTGATTATCGCGCTGGCCGACACGCTGTCTGACTTCGGTATCGCCAACTCGATTATCCAGCGCAAAGAGATTAGCCATCTCGAGCTGACCACGCTCTACTGGCTGAACGTGGGGCTGGGGATGTTTGTTTTTGTGCTGGTGTTCCTGCTGAGCGATGTGATCGCCAGCGTGCTGCACAACCCGGATCTGGCACCGCTGATGCGCACGCTGTCGTTTGCCTTTGTGGTGATCCCGCACGGGCAGCAGTTCCGCGCGCTGATGCAAAAAGAGCTGGAGTTCAACAAGATCGGCATGATTGAAACCAGCGCCGTGCTGGCGGGCTTTACCTTCACGGTGGTGAGCGCCCATTTCTGGCCGCTGGCCATGACCGCCATTCTGGGGTATCTGGTGAACTCTACCGTGCGTACGCTGCTGTTCGGTTACTTTGGCCGCAAGATCTACCGCCCGGGGCTGCATTTTTCCCTGGCGTCCGTCTCCTCGAATCTGCGCTTTGGCGCCTGGCTGACGGCCGACAGCATCATCAACTACGTCAACACCAACCTTTCCACGCTGGTGCTGGCGCGCATTCTGGGGGCGAGCGTTGCAGGGGGCTATAACCTGGCCTACAACGTTGCGGTCGTCCCGCCGATGAAGCTCAACCCGATTATCACCCGCGTATTGTTCCCGGCGTTCGCCAAAATTCAGGACGACACTGAAAAGCTGCGCGTCAACTTCTACAAGCTGCTCTCCGTGGTCGGCATTATTAACTTCCCGGTACTGCTGGGTCTGATGGTGGTGTCGAGCAACTTTGTGCCGCTGGTATTTGGCGAGAAGTGGAACAGCATCATCCCGATCCTGCAGTTGCTCTGTGTGGTGGGGCTGCTGCGCTCCGTGGGTAACCCGATTGGCTCCCTGCTGATGGCGAAAGCGCGCGTGGATATCAGCTTTAAATTCAACGTATTTAAAACCTTCCTGTTTATTCCGGCAATTATCGTCGGCGGACACATGGCGGGCGCCATTGGCGTCACGCTGGGCTTTCTGCTGGTGCAAATCATCAACACCGTGCTGAGCTACTTCATCATGATCAAGCCGGTGCTGGGCTCCAGCTACCGTCAGTACATCCTGAGCCTGTGGCTGCCGTTTTATCTCTCCTTGCCGACCCTGGTGGTGAGCTACGGTCTGGGCGTGCTCCTGAAGGGCCATTTGCCGCTGGCCGCGCTGCTGGCAGTGCAGGTTGCCGCGGGCGCGCTGGCGTTTGGGGTGATGATTGTGCTGTCACGCAATGCGCTGGTGGTGGAGATGAAGCGCCAGTTTTGCCGTAACGAAAAAATGAAAACGCTGCTTCGCGCAGGCTAGTTATTTAAGAGGCCATTATGAAATTATTAATTCTTGGCAACCATACCTGCGGCAACCGTGGCGACAGCGCCATCCTGCGCGGTTTACTGGATGCAATTAACACCCTTAAGTCTGAGACAGAAGTGGACGTGATGAGCCGTTACCCGGTCAGCTCATCCTGGTTACTGAACCGCCCGGTGATGGGCGACCCGCTCTACAGCCAGATGAAACAGCACAATAACGCTGCGGGCGTGATGGGACGCGTGAAGAAAGTGTTGCGTCGCCGCTACCAGCATCAGGTGCTGCTTTCTCGCGTAACCGACACCGGCAAGTTGCGCAACATCGCCATCGCGCAGGGCTTTACCGATTTCGTGCGTTTGCTTTCCGGCTATGACGCTATTATTCAGGTAGGCGGTTCGTTCTTTGTCGATCTTTACGGCGTGCCGCAGTTTGAGCATGCCCTCTGTACCTTTATGGCGAAGAAGCCGCTGTTTATGATTGGTCACAGCGTCGGGCCATTCCAGGAACCTCAGTTCAACCAGTTGGCAAACTATGTGTTTGGCCACTGCGATGCCCTGATTTTGCGTGAGTCAGTCAGCCTCGACATGATGAAGCGCAGCGAGATCGACACCTCGAAAGTCGAGCACGGCGTGGATACCGCGTGGCTGGTGGATCACCAGGACGACAGCTTCCAGCCGAGCTACGCGGTGCAGCACTGGCTGGACGTGGCGGCAAAACAGAAAACCGTCGCCATTACCCTGCGCGAGCTGGCACCTTTTGATAAGCGTTTAGGTACGACTCAGGCCGCCTACGAGAAGGCCTTTGCCGAGGTCGTTAACCGCGTGCTGGACAGCGGTTATCAGGTGCTGGCGCTCTCCACCTGTACCGGTATCGATAGCTACAACAAGGATGATCGCATGGTGGCGCTTAACCTGCGCCATCTGGTGAACGATCCGTCCCGGTATCACGTGGTGATGGACGAACTGAACGATCTGGAGATGGGCAAACTGCTCTCAGCCTGTGACCTGACCGTGGGTACCCGTCTGCACTCTGCCATCATCTCGATGAACTTCGGCACGCCGGCCATTGCCATCAACTATGAGCACAAGTCTGCCGGGATTATGCAGCAGCTGGGGATGCCGGAAATGGCCGTGGATATCCGTCATCTGCTGGATGGCTCGCTCGGCGCAATGGTGGGCGACACCCTTGGGCAAATGCCCGCCGTGAATGAGCGCCTGGCCGTGGCAGTGAAAGCTGAGCGCGAAAAGGGAATGGGGATGGTGAAGTCTGTGCTTGACCGCGTGCGGGAGGGGAAATGAAGGTTGGTTTCTTCTTACTGAAATTTCCACTGTCGTCTGAAACCTTTGTACTCAATCAAATCACCGCGTTTATCGATATGGGATATGACGTGGAAATTATCGCCCTGCAAAAGGGCGATACGCAAAACACCCATGCGGCGTATACCCAGTATGGGCTGGAGGCGAAAACCCGCTGGCTGCAGGATGAGCCATCCGGAAAAGTGAACAAGCTGCGCTACCGTGCCAGCCAGACTTTACGCGGGCTCCATCGCGCGTCGACCTGGCGAGCGCTGAACATCTCCCGCTATGGCGCGGAGTCGCGCAATCTGATCCTGTCGGCCATCTGTGGGCAAACGGCGCAGCCGTACCGCGCTGATGTCTTTATCGCCCACTTTGGCCCGGCAGGGGTGACCGCAGCCAAACTGCGCGAGCTGGGGGTGATTGACGGGAAGATTGCCACGATCTTCCACGGCATTGATATCTCCAGCCGTGAAGTGCTGAACCACTACACGCCGGAGTATCAGCAGCTGTTCCAGCGCGGCGACATGATGCTGCCCATCAGCGACCTGTGGGCCGGACGCCTCAAAAAGATGGGTTGCCCGGGCGAGAAAATCACCGTCTCGCGGATGGGGGTGGATTTGGCGCGCTTTACCCGACGTCCGGTCAAGGTGCCGGGTAAACCGCTGCAGATTATCTCTGTTGCCCGACTGACCGAGAAAAAAGGGCTGCATGTGGCGATTGAAGCCTGCCGCCAGCTCAAGGCGCGCGGGGTGGATTTCCGTTATCGCATACTCGGTATCGGCCCGTGGGAGCGTCGTCTGCGTACGCTTATTGAACAGTATGAGCTGGAAACGCACGTGGAGATGCCGGGCTTTAAGCCGAGCCACGAGGTGAAGGCCATGCTCGATGAAGCCGACGTGTTTCTGCTGCCGTCCGTTACCGGCGCCGATGGCGACATGGAAGGCATACCGGTGGCGCTGATGGAGGCGATGGCGGTGGGGATTCCGGTGGTATCGACCCTGCACAGCGGGATCCCGGAGCTGATCAAGTCTGACCATTCCGGCTGGCTGGTCCCCGAAAATAACGCCATGGCCCTGGCCGATCGGCTGGCCGCGTTTAGCGATATCGACCAGCAGGCGCTGGAGCCCGTGCTGCACAATGCCCGACAAAAAGTCGAGGCAGATTTTAACCAGCAGGTGATCAATCGCCAGTTAGCGAGCCTGCTGCAAACGTTGTAACGCCGAGGTTGTATGCTGAAAAAGATTACCCGACGCAGCTTTGTCTCTTCTCTGTCCGTCCTGGCGGCAATGCCGCTGCTGTCGTCCCGCGTTGCGCGGGCGGCAACCGGCAAGACGGTCTCTGTAAATCAGTACAATAACAACGACTGGATCGCCGCCTTTAAGCAGGCGTTTAACGAAGGCGACACCGTCGTTGTGCCTGCAGGGCTCACCTGCAAAAACATCAACACGGGCATTTTCATTCCTGGCGGCAAAACGCTGCTGATTCGCGGGGCGTTAACCGGCAATGGCCGGGGGCGCTTTGTTCTGCAGGAGGGCAGCAAAGTCATCGGTGAGGGCGAAGGCCGTACCGAAAATATTACCCTTGACGTTCGTGGCTCTGACTGTGTCATCAAAGGGCTGGCGATGAGCGGATTTGGCCCGGTAACGCAAATCTACATTGGCGGCAAAAAGCCCAGCGTGATGCGTAATCTGGTCATTGATAACATCCGCGTGAGCCAGGCCAATTACGCCATCCTGCGCCAGGGGTTTCATAACCAGGTGGATGGCGCCCGCATCACCAACAGCAAATTCAGCCACCTGCAGGGCGATGCGATCGAGTGGAATGTGGCCATCAATGACCGCAATATTCTGATCTCCGACCATGTGATCGACAACATCAACTGCACCAACGGGAAGATTAACTGGGGGATTGGTATTGGCCTTGCGGGCAGTACCTACGACAACGACTACCCGGAAAAACAGACCGTGAAGAACTTTGTGGTTGCCAATATCACTGGCAGCAATTGCCGCCAGCTGGTGCACGTTGAGAACGGTAAACACTTTATTATCCGCAATATTAAGGCCAAAAATATTACGCCTGATTTCAGTAAAAAGGCGGGAATAGACAATGCCACGGTAGCAATTTATGGCTGTGATAATTTCGTTATTGATAATGTCGATATGGTCAATAGTGCCGGCATGTTAATCGGTTACGGCGTGATCAAAGGTGACTACCTGTCGATTCCGCAGAACTTCAAGCTTAACGATATTCGTCTGGATAATAGCCAGCTTGCCTATAAGCTGCGCGGCATACAAATTTCATCCGGTAATGCGACCTCGTTTGTGGCCATCACCAACGTCGAGATGCAGCGCGCGACGCTTGAACTGCATAACAAACCTCAGCACCTTTTCTTACGCAATATCAACGTGATGCAGGAAGCAGCAATCGGACCCGCGCTGAAGCTGAACTTCGACCTGCGTAAGGATGTGCGGGGTAAGTTTATGGCGAAAGACGAGACGTTGCTGTCGCTGGCAAACATCAAAGCAGTGAATGAGAAAGGGCAGAGCTCGGTGGATATTGACCGGGTGGATCAGCATGTGGTGAATACGGAACGGCTGAATTTTGCGCTGCCGCACAGATAATCGTCAGTGGGCTTTTTGCGACTATTCCTGGCACGGAATCGCATTCTATTCAGATTACAACTACTGTAATTTGTGGTGCTAAGGCGTAATATCATTACAGGATTACGGCAAATCATACTGGCGAAAACAGGTTTAAGAGCTATAATTCGTCAACCATTTTAAGGTGGAAGAAATAATGATTAATTTGAAAGCAGTCATTCCGGTAGCAGGACTGGGCATGCATATGCTGCCAGCCACAAAAGCCATTCCTAAAGAGATGCTACCGATCGTCGACAAGCCGATGATTCAATACATCGTCGACGAGATTGTTGCTGCAGGGATCAAAGAAATCGTTCTGGTTACGCACTCGTCCAAGAATGCGGTTGAAAACCACTTCGACACCTCTTACGAACTCGAAGCGCTGCTGGAGCAGCGTGTTAAACGTCAACTGCTGGCGGAAGTGCAGTCCATTTGTCCTCCTGGCGTGACCATCATGAACGTGCGTCAGGCGCAGCCGCTGGGCCTGGGCCACTCCATCCTGTGTGCTCGCCCTGTCGTGGGCGACAACCCGTTTATCGTGGTCCTGCCGGATATCATCATCGATACCGCTTCTGCGGATCCGCTGCGCTATAACCTGGCGGCGATGGTGGCGCGTTTCAACGAAACAGGCCGCAGCCAGGTGCTGGCGAAACGCATGAAAGGCGATCTGTCCGAATACTCTGTTATCCAGACTAAAGAAGCGCTGGAGACAGAAGGGCAGGTGAGCCGCATCGTTGAGTTCATCGAAAAACCGGATCAGCCGCAGACGCTGGATTCTGACCTGATGGCGGTTGGTCGTTATGTCCTGAACGCGGATATCTGGGCCGAGCTGGAAAAAACCGAACCAGGCGCCTGGGACCGTATCCAGTTGACCGATGCCATTGCCGAGCTGGCGAAAAAGCAGTCTGTTGACGCGATGCTGATGACCGGTGAGAGCTACGACTGCGGTAAGAAGCTGGGCTACATGCAGGCGTTTGTGAACTATGGGCTGCGCAACCTGAAGGAAGGGGCGAAGTTCAGAAGCCGTATTGAGAAGTTGTTAGCTAACGACTGATTTTATCTTACTTGATTTGCACAAGCGGCAGTCATCATTTGGGTATGTTGAAACATAACCAAAATGGTAGCTGCCGTTTTTTGTTATTAATTCTAATGATAACATGGATTTATCTGATTTAAATCTGGTCAGATTTGTAACGATTTGTGCTTGTTTCTGAGGTCATTTAGGACGACAATTAACGGCAGTTTTTGCAGTTGTCCAGCGCCAGTAGAGTTCGGTGTCGGACTTCAACAAATGGAACATTTCACCCTCGTTCAGTGCACTGGTAGCTGTTAAGCCAGGGGCGGTAGCATTCCTCTTTTCCCTAAATTTTACAAAAATCGCCTCGTAAATAGACTTTAAATTAGCTTTTCAACAAAAGTAATAATATTTTGTTAGTTATATTGCGAAACTAATTACAGAGGAAAATCATTATTTTATGATTAATCTTTTATTATATGTGATTAAATTTTCTTAAAACTAAAGAGAAGTAAATGACAGGACTAAAAAAAAATATATTTTCGCTTTTTATACTACAGGGCTCAAATTATCTCATTCCGCTCATTATTTTCCCTTATCTGGTCAGAGTGTTAGGGCCTGCAGAATACGGGGAAATAGGGCTGGCAACCAGTGTTATTCAATATTTTTGCCTATTTATTGATTTCGGATTTAACCTCACAGCATCAAAAGCGATAGCAGTAAGTAGCAAAACAAAAGAAGAAATTAGCGCTATATTTTTTAAAACCATGCTAGCTAAAGCTGTCTTATTGTTATTATCTATCAGTTTGGTTTTTTTCCTTTCATACAGGGTTGAGCAATTTCACATTATTAAGCCTTTGCTGCATATATTATCCTTACAGCTAGTAGGAGCGATGTTGTTACCCGTTTGGTTTTTCCAGGGCGTTGAAAAAATGTCCTCTGTTACGATAAGTTATATTTTAGCAAGAGGGTTGAGTATCCCCTTGACATTTATCTTTGTTCAAGAGCCGAACGATATTAATATTGCGGCTTTAATTCAGGGAGGAACGGCTTTCGTAGCAGGAGTAATATCTATTTATTTTGTTTATAAAACTAACTATGTTGTTTTGAAATGTAGATTTCGAATATCTGAAATCGTTGGCACGTTAATTCAATCAACGCCAATATTTATCGGAAGTATTGCCATGAGTTTATACACAATGAGCAATCCATTTATATTGGGAATGGTGAGTCATGTTGAGCAGGTAGGTATATATATCGCTGCTGATAAATTAAGGCAGGCTTTAATGGGCGCTTTCTTGATTCTGGGTGGTGCTTTATATCCAAGAGTTAATGCTCTTTTCAAAGAATCTAGAGAGGCTGGATTTTCTTTTGTTAAAAAGATAATTCTGATACAAGGTGGTTTAGCTTTAATTGCGAGCATAATGTTTTATTTATGCTCGGCATATATTTCAAACATTATGCTTGGCAGAGAATTTGACGAATCTATCATGATTCTAAAATTAATGTCTCCAATGATAATTTTGATAGTATCATCTGTAATTTTATGCAACTATGTGCTTTTACCTCTCGGCCATAATAAAATTTATGCAAAGCTTCCTATTTTTACAGGTTTATTGCATTTATCATATGCTATTCCTCTTTGTTCTTTATATGGTGCATCTGGAGCATCATTGTCTATACTTATTACAGAAACCCTTACCTTTATTTTGCTATTAATAATTACATTAAAAAAAGGTTATCTGAAAAAAATATGGAAAAGCCATGAGTGATATTACATTAAGTATTATAATACCATGCTACAATGTTGAAAGTTATATAAAGGAATGTTTAGACTCTGTATTTATTCAGTTGGATGTGAAAACTGAAGTTATCATTGTTAATGATGGTTCTACTGATTGCACAAAGAATATTATTAAATCTTTATGTGCAGGTAAGAAAAATATAAAAGTAATAAATCAACTCAATGCCGGGCTATCAGGTGCCAGAAACGCTGGTTTAAAAATAGCACAAGGAGAATATATTGCATTTTTGGATGGTGATGATGTTCTTTTTCCAGAGTACATAAACGAGGTTTCGAATGCTATCTTAGAATTCAGACCTGATATCATTGAGATAGATGCATATCGGTTTACTAAAGAATCTACTGAGGCTTTTAATTTATGCTCCTACTCAGGTCAAAAAGTAATCAATAAAAAAATGGATTTGATGCCTGTGTTTGAGTTCAATCAATGGTATGTTTGGGGTAGAATTTACAGTAAAAAAATTATTAGCTTTGAATACTTTGAAGATGGGCGAAGATATGAAGATATAATGTTTACTCCTTATCTTTATCTTAAGGCAAAGGTTATTTATAGCATAAACAAACCATTGATTGGTTATAGACACACTCCTAATAGTATAACTAAGAGCGTAAAAGAATGTGATTATCTTGATATAATATACGCATTGCAAAAGTTTAAGAAATATACAAATAAACAGGTTGATACCGATATAAAAATCCTTTTGCTTAATTCGAGAGTACGTACATTTAGTTATCTCAAATTTATTAGTAACAATGTTTACGGATACTTTAAAACTTTAGAACAAACAAAACTCATTGCAAACGACATTTTAAATGATAACAGTTCTGTGGATGTAAAATATAGAATAAAACGGTCAAAATTGTTAACTATAAGATATTATCGCATGTCAAGTACATTTTCATGGTTAAAAAAGAAATTAAACACCCTATTCAATTCATAATTTTCTTTTTGTATATGTAAAGCCATTAAATCTAGAGTTTATTAAATGAAAAATAAAAAGATTTGTCTCTTTATTAATGCCCTGCATAATTCCGGTGGTACAGAAAGAATTATCACTCTATTGGCAAACGGACTTACAAATATTGACTATGAAGTCCACATTGTAACAATACTGAAAACTAGCGAACCTTTTTTTCAGTTAAACGATAAAATTAATTTAGTAAGTTTATGTAACCATGAATCATTAACTTCAGAATTGGAAAGATTAAAGATAATTTTTGCACTTCGAAAATACTTAAAGAGTAATGAAATAAAAACTATAATTGCGGTTGATTCATTATTATGTATATATTCTTTACCGGCTGTGCTATTCACTAATATTCGTCATATATGCTGGGAACATTTTAATTTTAAAATTGATCTTGGGGTAAAAGCACGTAGATTAGCAAGGCAGTTATCTGGATTGCTTTCAGATGAAATAGTTGTATTGAGCGAAAAAGATAAAAAATATTGGCAAGAAAAGTTATTGTTTAAAAAAAGCAAATTACGGGTTATCTATAATGCCTCGCAGTTTCATATCACTAATAACGATTATCCTGCTGACAGCAAGAATATAATAAGCGTAGGAAGATTAACAGATCAAAAGGGCTTTGATCTTCTTTTACAGGCTTGGAAAAAGGTTCACAATGAATTTCCCGATTGGACTTTAACAATTATTGGGAGTGGTCCTAAAAAAGATAGTTTAGAACAATTAGCAACAAAATTGAGTTTAAACAAGTCGATAAAATTCATTGCTGCTACACAAAATATTACTGATTACTATCAAAGTTGCGGTTTTTTATGTCTTCCGTCCAGGTATGAAGGATTTGGTTTGGTTCTCATTGAAGCTATGTCTTTTGGCGTTCCAGCGATTGCATTCGATTGTGATTGTGGGCCTTCTGAAATATTAGATATGGAAAACGGGATTTTAGTACCAAATGAGAACATTAAAATATTCGCTGAATCTCTGAGATTAATGATTAGTCAAAAAAGTTTAAGAGTAAATATGTCCAATAATGCTAAATTAAAGGCTAATGCTTTTACAAGTGAAAAATTCACAGAATGCTGGGATAGTGTATTGAGAAATGAGAAATTATAATGTATTGGATTATTTTCTTAACCTTTCAGTTCATATGTGTTTTATTAAGCTGGCAACTGCCGTTTTTAAAAAAAATCATTTTTACCTTAATGATTTTTATATTGATGTTTTTTATGATAGATGGGTATTTTAACGGTATTGATTGGGTTAATTATTACTATGGCTTTATTACTTATACAGATGTAATGGATTATCTTTCATCATATGAACCTTTATTTGGCTCTGAGATTTTTATCCTGAAATATTTGTTTACTGATTTCTATTTATCTATAGCAATGTACTATTTTATATTATCGGTATTACTGTATTTCGCTATAATAAAACTAAGAGGGTTGTTTGACTTTAATATATGCCTGTTCGTCTTCTTGTTAATCGTAATCAATGGTATAGATCTATTTAATGATCAAATTAGACAAGCAATGGCATTTGCTATATCTATATTTGCTTTTCTTAAATTATTAAAAAATGAGAAAACTAGATTTATTATTATTGCATTTTTAGCTGTTTGTTTCCATTTTTCTGCCATTGTGGTTTTATTATTTTATCCTCTGGTAACGAAAAATAAAAAAAGTGTTATTTTCTTTGGTAGCTGTGCTGCATTTTGTATAGTAATACTTAGTCTTTCGAATGAACTATTTTCAAATGTAATATCTTTATTTGGAGCGCCTGGGGCTGTTATCTCAGCAAAAATCAAAGTATATTTTTCAAAATTCGAACCAACATTCGGCTTGCTCGCTATTGTCAATTTATTGATCATATTTAGATATTTCGTAGCAACGAAATATGAAACAGAAATTGAACGCATTCTTTGGAATGGAAGTTTTATTGCTTCTTTATTGCATTTGTCATTTTATTTTTTCCCAATACTGCATCGTTTAAATCCGTACTTTAATCTATTCTATTGTTTACTTTCTGCATATTACCTGCGTAGTTTAATAAGATTGTTAACAATAAATAGGATTGTAAATTACTTATCTATATTATTAATTATCGCCTCTGTGAATATTTCCTATTTTAATGATCCTGCTAGGCCTGAAAACTACAGGGGATACACATTAGATTATTTGCTCGGGTATTATGATATCGATAAAGATAAAATTAAAAGATGTAACTCATTTATTACAGATGTTCCTTTTTGTCGGTGGTAATTTATGAAAGTTGTTTTTTCCTCAAATACGGCATGGTATCTTTATAACTTTAGGAAAGGTACAATAAAAAAATTTATTGAAAAAGGATACGAGGTTTTTATTATAGCACCTACTGATAAATATTCATATCAGTTAAAAGAATTAGGCTGTAAAATTAATCATTTATATATACGTAGCAATTCACTAAATCCAGGTCATGATATTGTCACATTAGTGCATTTATTATCGTTATACATTAAAATAAAACCTAGTATTATTTATAACTTTACACCAAAGATTAATATATACAGTTCTCTTGTTTCATATTTTTTCCCTAGAGTGAAAGTCGTTAATAATATTGCTGGATTAGGCACGGCCTTCATTAATGAAGGTATGAAAAAAAAATTGTTAAGTAATTTATATAAAATTTCACAGAAAAGAGCAGATTTTGTTTTTTTTCAAAATAATGAGGATCATAACTATTTTGTCAAGGAAAAAATAGTTTGCGAGGCTAAAACTAAACGAATTTTAGGTTCTGGTGTTAATTTGGAGTTTTTTAAACCTACAAAAATAACTAAAGAAGAACATATTAAATTTTTACTTGTGGCCAGATTGATTGAACAAAAAGGTATTAGGCTATATGCTGAAGCAGCAAAAATTATAAAAGAAAAATATCCCCATGTTGAGTTTTCTCTTTTAGGCCCAATAATTACTAACAACCCCTTTGCTATTGATGAAAGGGAGATAAATAATTGGGAAGAATTAGGGGTTATTGAATATTTGGGACATTCTGATAATGTGGCAGAAGTTCTTATTGGTTATGATTGTGTGGTTTTGCCATCATTTTACCGTGAGGGCGTTCCAAAATCTTTACTAGAAGCTGCTGCTTCAGGAAAAATTATTATCACTACAGATAATATCGGGTGTCGCGATGCTGTTATTGATGGTGTAACAGGGTTTTTATGCAAGCCAAAGTCGTTGGAAAGCTTATTGGAAGCATTTTATAAAGTACTGCAATTAGATTATAATAGCTTCATAAAAATGAAAGTAGATGCTAGGAAATTAGCCCAGGAAAAATTCGATGAGAATATCATAATCGAAGAATACCTTAAAACTGCATCTAATTAAAAATCTATACTTACACTTTGAATGAGGAGTGTTGTGAACATAATTCTTAGCTCACTGTATTATGAGAAAAATCGAGTCACTGGTGCAAATAAGAGATTTGATTTTTTTGGGAAGAACTTACAATCAAGAGAAAATATAAATCTTACTGTTTTGGTTAGAGAAGGTGAAGCTCCTGATTGGGCTGAAAATAGTATTACTCTCCCTCGCTATGATTCAATGCCTTCTGTTATTCGTCGGCTTGTCTATTGTATAAAATTAACTTTTATTTTTTATAGGCGTGATGGAGTGATTATTAATGATTTTATGCCGGTCCCGTTAATCTTTTCGAAACGTAATTATTACTATCAGCTTGTCCACGATATTAGAAATTTCACCGATTTTAATCGTGCGGCAGTAAAAAAAATATCAAGTTTGTTTCAAAAAATCCAATGGAGAATGGTCCCTAATATATTAACAGTCAGTTCTTTCACCAAGAATCAATTAATTAAATACTGCAATATTAACCCTAATAAAATTGCTGTATCATATAATGGAATTGATCCTGTAAAGCGGAATAAAGCTAAAAAAGATATCGATTTTCTATATATAGCTACATTTGAAAAGCGGAAAAACCATGATAATTTAATTAAAGCTTTTTCTGTCTATGTGAAAAATTGTGATCAGAATGCTAGATTATATCTTATAGGTCGTGATCTGGGTTATAGAAAACATATTGAGACCTTGATTTCTAAATATCAAATTGATAAATTTGTAACTATTATAGAAAAAATATCTGAGAGTGAATTAAAAAATATTTACGAGCGAACTTACTGTTTTGTTAACCCATCACTGTATGAAGGCTTCGGTATGCCATTAATTGAAGCTATGTATTTTGATTGCCATGTTATTTGTAGTGATATTGACGTTTTCCATGAAATTGCTAAAGAACATGCATATTATTTTGATCCCCTCGATCATGGTAGTATTCTTAACGCAATGAAGGAAATCAAGGATACTGAAATCAAAGGCGAAAGCAAAACATGTTATACAATAAAAAATTTTTCATGGTCTGCAATTGTTGATAATTTTTTAAACTTATTGGTTAAATAAAATGATACTACCAATCGTTATCGCTGGAGGTACAGGCTCGCGCTTATGGCCCCTTTCGAGGAGCCAATATCCTAAACAGTTTTTATCTTTATTGGATGAGAATAGTTTACTTCAAAATACTATTTCCCGCTTGAAAGATATTGACCATGCCTCACCAGTTGTTATTTGCAATGAAGAGCATAGATTTATTGTTGCTGAGCAACTTCGAGAAGCTAATATTGACGTCAATGGGATTATTCTAGAACCTATAGGCAAGAATACAGCTCCAGCAGTTGCTCTTTCCGCCTTTTTTTCTCAAAAAGTAATAAAAGAAAGTGAAGGCGATGATCCACTTTTGCTTGTTTTGGCGGCGGATCATGTAATTAAAGATGTTGATAAATTTAAAATTGCCATTAAGCATGCTTTACCTTTAGCTAAACAAGGTAAAATTGTTACATTTGGCGTAGTGCCAACCCACCCTGAAACTGGATATGGATATATCCAAATTGGTAATTCTTTGGCGGAAGATGCTTACGAAATTAATTCATTCAAAGAAAAACCTGATCTCCAGACTGCGCAGCAATATGTTAAAAATAAGGGTTTTTTGTGGAATAGTGGAATGTTTTTATTCCGCGCATCTTCTTATCTTGAAGAGTTGAAAAAATATCATCCCGATATATATGACATCTGCTGTGCTTCAGTTGCATCCGCACAAAACGATTTAGATTTTACAAGAATCGATCGTGAAATCTTCTCATTATGTAAGTCTGAGTCGATTGATTATGCAGTTATGGAAAAAACAGATAAGGGTGTAGTTATTTCTCTTGATGCTGGTTGGAGTGATGTTGGTTCATGGTCATCACTATGGGAGATAGACAAAAAAAACGAAGATTATAATGTTATACATGGTGATGTTATAGCACATAACTCTATAAATAATTATATATACTCAGAATCAGCTCTAATAGCTACAGTTGGAGTGCAAAATCTTATTGTTGTTCAAACAAAAGATGCAGTACTCATAACCCAAAAATCTGAATGTCAAGATGTAAAAAATATCGTTGAACAACTTAATCGTTCCAATAGACAAGAATATCGCAGTCACCAGACAGTATATCGCCCGTGGGGCAAATACGACTCCATCGATGCGGGCGAACGTTACCAGGTGAAGCGCATTACCGTGAAGCCGGGCGAAGGCCTGTCGGTACAGATGCATCACCATCGTGCCGAGCACTGGGTGGTGGTAGCGGGTACCGCCAAAGTGACCATCGACGGTGAAGTGAAACTGCTCGGTGAAAATGAGTCAATTTATATTCCGCTGGGGGCGACACACTGTCTGGAAAACCCAGGGAAGATACCTCTCGATTTAATTGAAGTGCGCTCCGGCGCGTATCTGGAAGAGGACGATATTGTCCGTTTCCAGGACCGCTACGGTCGGGTGTAACCGCTTCGCATCATGCCCGGTGGCGCTGTGCTTACCGGGCCTACGAATGAATAAAAAATATTTTGCCTGTTAATTGGGCGGGCCAACTGTTGCCTGAAAAAGGGGTCATGATGGAAAAGTTAACCTGTTTTAAAGCCTACGATATTCGCGGCAAGCTGGGTGAAGAGCTGAATGAAGACATTGCGTGGCGCATCGGCCGCGCGTACGGCGAATACCTGAAACCGAAAACTATCGTACTGGGTGGCGACGTGCGTCTGACCAGCGAATCCCTGAAGCTGGCGCTGGCGAAAGGGCTGCAGGACGCGGGCGTGGACGTGCTGGATATCGGCCTTTCCGGTACCGAAGAGATCTATTTTGCCACCTTCCACCTGGGCGTGGACGGCGGGATTGAAGTCACGGCCAGCCATAATCCGATGGATTACAACGGCATGAAGCTGGTGCGCAAGGGTGCGCGCCCTATCAGCGGCGATACCGGCCTGCGCGACGTGCAGCGTCTGGCGGAAGCCAACGACTTCCCGCCGGTGAACGAGTCTGCACGCGGCAGCTACAAGCAGATCGATCTGCATAAAGAGTACATCGATCACCTGCTGGGTTACATCAACGTGGCGAACCTTAAGCCGCTGAAGCTGGTCATCAACTCCGGCAACGGCGCGGCGGGCCCGGTGGTGGATGCCCTGGAAGCCCGCTTTAAGGCGCTGAACGTGCCGGTGACCTTCGTCAAGGTACACAACACCCCGGACGGCAACTTCCCGAACGGTATCCCGAACCCGCTGCTGCCAGAGTGCCGCGACGACACCCGCAATGCGGTGATTGAACACGGTGCGGATATGGGTATCGCCTTTGACGGCGATTTCGACCGCTGCTTCCTGTTCGATGAGAAGGGGCAGTTCATCGAAGGCTATTACATTGTCGGCCTGCTGGCGGAAGCGTTCCTCGAGAAAAATCCGGGGGCGAAGATCATTCATGACCCGCGCCTCTCCTGGAACACCGTTGACGTGGTGTCTGCCGCAGGCGGTACGCCGGTGATGTCCAAAACCGGTCACGCGTTTATTAAAGAGCGTATGCGCGAAGAAGACGCCATCTACGGCGGCGAGATGAGCGCCCATCACTACTTCCGCGATTTTGCCTACTGCGACAGCGGGATGATCCCGTGGCTGCTGGTGACCGAACTGCTGTGCCTGAAAGGTCAGACCCTGGGCGAGCTGGTGCGCGACCGTATGGCGGCCTTCCCGGCAAGCGGGGAGATCAACAGCAAACTGGCGCAGCCGGCTGAGGCCATTGCCCGCGTGGAACAGCACTTTGCCATTCACGCGCTGGAAATTGACCGTACCGACGGTATCAGCATGGCGTTCCCGCAGTGGCGCTTTAACCTGCGCTCGTCCAATACCGAGCCGGTGGTGCGCCTGAACGTGGAATCCCGCGCCGACCCCGCGCTGATGGAAGAGAAGACACAAGAAATTCTTGTTTTGCTCATGAAGTGAAGTCTTACGCCAGTTTATTTCTGGCGGCTTGGCTGTGTCGGAGTTGTGCAATCAGGTGGCATACATCAGCAAAAGCTATTCATGACACCTAATACTGAGTTAACATCTTAACCACATTTCAAGCCGCGCACAGTCGCGGCGACCACACCTGACAGGAGTATGTAATGTCCAAGCAACAGATCGGCGTTGTCGGTATGGCAGTGATGGGGCGCAACCTGGCGCTCAACATCGAAAGCCGTGGTTATACCGTCTCCGTTTTCAACCGCTCCCGTGATAAGACCGAAGAAGTCATCGCTGAGAATCCGGGTAAGAAACTGGTTCCTTTCTATACGGTTAAAGAGTTTGTTGAATCTCTGGAAACGCCTCGTCGTATCCTGTTAATGGTGAAAGCGGGCGCAGGTACCGATGCAGCCATCGATTCCCTGAAACCTTATCTGGATAAAGGCGACATCATCATTGATGGTGGTAACACCTTCTTCCAGGACACCATTCGTCGTAACCGTGAACTCTCTGCCGAAGGTTTCAACTTCATCGGTACCGGTGTTTCCGGTGGTGAAGAGGGCGCGCTGAAAGGCCCATCTATCATGCCTGGCGGCCAGAAAGAAGCGTATGAACTGGTTGCGCCAATCCTGATCAAAATCGCTGCGGTTGCGGAAGATGGTGAGCCGTGTGTGACCTATATCGGTCCGGACGGTGCAGGCCACTATGTTAAGATGGTTCACAACGGCATCGAATACGGCGATATGCAGCTGATTGCTGAAGCCTACTCTCTGCTGAAGGGTGGCCTGAACCTCTCCAACGAAGAACTCGCAGAGACCTTCACTGAGTGGAACAAAGGCGAGCTGAACAGCTATCTGATCGACATCACCAAAGATATCTTCACGAAAAAAGATGAAGAAGGTAAATACCTGGTCGATGTGATTCTTGACGAAGCGGCGAACAAAGGTACCGGCAAATGGACCAGCCAGAGCTCTCTGGACCTGGGCGAACCGCTGTCTCTGATCACCGAATCCGTATTTGCTCGCTACATCTCTTCTCTGAAAGATCAGCGCGTTGCGGCTTCCAAAGTGCTGTCTGGTCCGCAGGCTAAACCAGCTGGTGACAAAGCGGAATTCGTTGAGAAGGTTCGTCGTGCTCTGTACCTGGGCAAAATCGTCTCTTACGCGCAAGGTTTCTCTCAGTTGCGCGCGGCTTCTGACGAAAACAACTGGGATCTGAACTACGGTGAAATCGCGAAGATCTTCCGTGCAGGTTGCATCATCCGCGCCCAATTCCTGCAGAAAATCACCGATGCCTATGCTGAAAATGCAGGTATCGCGAACCTGCTTCTGGCACCTTACTTTAAGAAGATTGCTGACGAATACCAGCAGGCACTGCGTGATGTGGTTGCTTACGCTGTACAGAATGGTATTCCTGTGCCGACCTTCTCCGCTGCAGTGGCGTACTACGACAGCTATCGCGCTGCCGTACTGCCTGCCAACCTGATCCAAGCGCAGCGTGACTACTTCGGTGCGCATACGTATAAACGTACGGATAAAGAAGGTGTGTTCCACACCGAATGGCTGGATTAATCTAATTAGTTCTGCCATTCCATCAAGCCCGGTAGCGATACCGGGCTTTTTTATCCCGCCCAATCCACTCACTTTTTAACGGAATAGATCGCGTGAAAATTCTTGTTACTGGTGGCGCCGGTTTTATTGGCTCCGCGGTTATCCGACACATTATTCGCAATACACGGGATAGCGTTGTTAACGTTGATAAATTGACCTATGCCGGTAACCTTGAATCCTTGCGAGAAGTCAGCAATAACGCACGTTACGTATTTGAACATGCTGATATCTGTGACAAAGTTGCCATGGAACGCATTTTTGCCTCTCATCAGCCAGATGCTGTAATGCATCTGGCTGCGGAAAGCCATGTCGATCGTTCTATTACCGGGCCAGCGGCGTTTATTGAAACTAATATTGTCGGTACTTACGTCCTGCTGGAAATTTGCCGCGCTTACTGGTCTTCACTGGATAACGCGGCAAAAGCAGCGTTCCGTTTTCATCACATTTCGACGGATGAAGTATATGGTGATTTACCTCATCCTGATGAGCAAACTGATTCTGCGCCATTACCGCTCTTCACAGAAACAACATCATACGCACCGAGTAGTCCGTATTCCGCCTCGAAAGCATCCAGCGATCATTTGGTCCGGGCGTGGATCCGTACTTACGGCTTCCCAGCAATTGTCACTAACTGCTCAAACAATTATGGACCTTTCCACTTCCCGGAAAAACTAATCCCGCTGGTTATTCTTAATGCCATTGAGAACAAACCGTTACCGATTTACGGGAAGGGAGATCAAATTCGCGACTGGCTATATGTGGAGGATCATGCCCGTGCGCTTTATACGGTTCTGACAACAGGTAAAACCGGCGAAACGTATAATATCGGTGGTCACAACGAGAAGAAAAATATTGAAGTTGTACACACTATTTGTGATTTGCTGGATGAAATCGTTCCGAAGGAAAAATCATATCACGAGCAGATAACCTATGTTGCAGACCGACCTGGCCATGACCGCCGTTATGCAATAGATGCGCATAAAATTAGTCGTGAACTAGGCTGGATACCTAAGGAAACCTTCGAGAGCGGTATACGTAAAACGGTTGAGTGGTATTTAAACAATTCGGAATGGGTCTCGAATGTTAAAAGTGGTGCCTATAAGAGTTGGATTGAACAGAATTATGGAGGGCGCAAGTAATGGCGAAGCGTAAAGGTATTATCTTGGCGGGCGGTTCGGGTACTCGCCTTTATCCCGTCACAATGGCGGTGAGTAAGCAGCTGTTGCCCATCTATGACAAGCCGATGATCTATTATCCGCTTTCAACGCTGATGCTCGCTGGTATCAAAGATATTCTTATCATTAGTACACCGCAGGATACCCCTCGTTTTGAACAACTTCTGGGTGATGGTAGCCAATGGGGGTTGCGCCTCCAATATAAGATACAGCCTAGCCCGGATGGTTTAGCTCAGGCGTTTATTCTTGGCGAAAAATTTATCGGCGAGGACAACTGTGCGCTGGTTTTAGGCGATAATATTTTCTATGGTCACGATCTTCCTCGATTGCTGGAGGGGGCCGCCAGCCAGGAAATTGGGGCAACCATATTTGCCTATCATGTCAGCGATCCTGAACGTTACGGTGTGGTTGAATTCGACAAAGACGGTACTGCTATCGGTCTTGAAGAAAAACCTCAGCAGCCGAAAAGTAACTATGCAATAACGGGCCTCTATTTTTACGACAATGATGTCATTGAGATGGCGAAGAGCTTAAGTCCCTCAGCACGCGGTGAGCTGGAAATAACGGATATCAACCGTCTTTACATGCAGCAGGGAAGATTATCCGTCGCGATGATGCGACGCGGTTATGCATGGCTGGATACCGGGACGCACCAGAGCATGATTGAGGCAAGTAATTTCATCGCAACTATTGAAGAGCGTCAGGGGCTGAAAGTATCTTGCCCTGAAGAGATTGCATTCCGCAGAGGCTTTATCAATGTTGAACAGCTCCGTGCACTTGCCGAGCCTTTGAAAAAGACCGGCTATGGGCAATACCTGCTAAATCTGGCTAAGGGATTAGTCTGATTTGAAGCTGCTTGTTATGAGTCTGCTACATCATAAAGAAGCAGTAATGCTGCTAGAAGATAGGCACTTTGAGCCTTGTTCGGGACCCCTCGGAGGGGCGGAAGAGCGTTCATCCATTCAGCTTTAACCTTGACAGTTAAATAGCGTTAGCGATAAAAAACCACCAGTTAATCATTGTGGTGACGGTTTGATTGTCACCAGAAACTCATACTGAAGAAGTCAAACGAATGAAAATAACTATCTCCGGAACGGGCTATGTCGGGCTTTCAAACGGCATTCTGATCGCACAAAACCATGAAGTGGTTGCACTGGATATCGTGCAGGCCAAAGTGGACATGCTTAACCAGAAGAAGTCCCCAATTGTCGACAAAGAAATCCAGGAGTATCTGGCAAATAAGCCGCTGAATTTCCGTGCAACGACTGATAAAGAAGATGCCTATCGTAATGCGGATTTTGTCATCATCGCGACCCCTACCGATTACGACCCCAAGACTAACTACTTCAATACCTCCACGGTAGAAGCAGTAATCCGGGACGTTATCGCAATAAACCCAAATGC
The DNA here is from genome assembly GCF_028737495.1 of Enterobacter cloacae complex sp. 2022EL-00981. NCBI lineage: Bacteria > Pseudomonadati > Pseudomonadota > Gammaproteobacteria > Enterobacterales > Enterobacteriaceae > Enterobacter > Enterobacter cloacae complex sp. 2022EL-00981. Next base: position 1,221 of record NZ_JAQZRK010000022.1, on the reverse strand, counting down.
GGTGATGATTATCAAGTCAACCATTCCGGTAGGTTTCACTAAATCCATCAAAGAAGAGTTGGGCATCGATAACGTCTTCTTCTCGCCAGAGTTCCTGCGCGAGGGCAGGGCGTTATACGATAACCTGCATCCTTCCCGTATCGTGATTGGTGAGCGTTCTGAGCGCGCGGAGCGCTTCGCCGCGCTGCTGCAGGAAGGTGCAATCAAGAAAGATATTCCGGTACTGTTTACCGACTCCACTGAAGCGGAGGCGATTAAGCTTTTCGCCAATACCTACCTGGCAATGCGTGTCGCTTACTTCAACGAACTGGACAGCTACGCTGAGAGCCTGGGTTTGAACACCCGCCAGATCATCGAAGGTGTTTGTCTCGATCCGCGCATTGGTAACCACTATAACAACCCGTCATTTGGCTACGGTGGTTACTGCCTGCCAAAAGATACCAAGCAGCTGCTGGCTAACTATCAGGCTGTGCCAAATAACCTGATTTCAGCGATTGTGGATGCCAACCGCACGCGTAAGGATTTCATTTCTGATTCCATCCTCGCGCGTCAGCCGAAAGTGGTGGGCGTGTATCGTCTGATTATGAAGAGTGGTTCCGATAACTTCCGCGCCTCGTCCATTCAGGGGATCATGAAGCGTATTAAAGCGAAGGGTGTGCAGGTCATTATTTATGAACCTGCAATGCAGGAAGATGAGTTCTTCCATTCACGCGTGATTCGCGATCTGGATGCGTTCAAGCAGGAAGCGGATGTGATCATCTCTAACCGCATGGCAGCAGAACTGGCGGACGTGGCAGATAAAGTCTATACCCGTGATCTGTTTGGTAGCGACTGATATTCTGCGTTAAGCACGTAAAAAACCCGGCCAGTGTGCCTAATGCCGATCATTTAAGGATCGGTTGACCGATCCAGTGGCTGTGTAAGAATCCGGAAATGTTCACCCGTTTCCGGATTTTTTTATGCACACTGGACAGGCTCTTGATCTGGTATCCCGTTACGATTCTCTGCGTAACCCTCTGACTTCTCTGGGCGACTATCTTGACCCGGAACTGATTTCCCGCTGCCTTGAAGAATCCGGCACCGTCACGTTACGTAAACGGCGCCTTCCTCTGGAAATGATGGTCTGGTGCATTGTCGGTATGGCCCTTGAGCGCAAGGAGCCGCTTCATCAGATCGTTAACCGGCTGGATATCATGTTACCCGGTAATCGTCCGTTCGTTG
>NZ_JAQZRK010000021.1:0-88470 GCF_028737495.1 Enterobacter cloacae complex sp. 2022EL-00981 | reverse complement strand
TGCGACCAAGGCTGGTCAGGGTCAGATCCGCACCGTGCGTGAGGGCAACGGCCATGGAAACAAGGACATTAATCCGGAAGCTGTGAACGTCCGGTAAAGACGCGGAGAAAAATTTCTGGCAGACTGTTTGTAAAGGCACGATGAGGTCTCTTCTGATTTGTTAGCGCAACCAGTAGATCACACTTCATCGTGCTTTTCATTTTTCTGGGGAACCCTCAGCCCTGTGGGAGAGGGTTAGGATGAGGGCATCAGACCGCACATTCCCGGGTTTTACGCTGCCCGCTCATCCCGGTTCGCCATTACTTTTGGCGTATTCACCTCTATCCAGTCCGCCAGCGCGGCCACTTTCTCGCTCACCTCTACGCCAAGCGGCGTCAGGCTATACTCAACGTGCGGCGGTACAACAGGATACGAAACGCGATCGACAAAACCGTCATGCTCCAGTGCCTGCAGCGACTGGGCCAGCATCTTCTCGCTCACGCCGCCCATTTTACGGCGCAGATCGCTGAAGCGGTGCGTTCCCTCACGTAGCGCCACCAGGATCAGAACCCCCCAGCGGCTGGTGACATGTTTGAGCACCTCTCTGGACGGGCACTGCTCCGCGAAGAGGTTACCATCGCGCATTTGTTCGCTGAGTGTCGGTATCGTCATTTAATACTTACCTTTTTGTACGTACTTACTAAAAGTTAGTTATGGTGCTAGTGTGCCACAACACCAGACAAACACGAAGGAGATTGATCATGATCGCGATTACCGGCGCTACCGGCCAGCTTGGCCGCCTCGTTATCGAACAGCTGTTAAAAACCGTCCCGGCAAACCAGATTGTCGCCATTGTGCGTAACCCGGCGAAAGCGGAAGCCCTGAGCCAGCAGGGTATTGTGGTTCGTCAGGGCGATTACACCGACCAGGCCGCGTTGACCACGGCGCTGAAGGGTGTGAAGAAACTGCTGCTGATCTCATCCAGCGAAGTGGGTCAGCGCGCCACGCAGCACCAGAACGTCATCAACGCTGCCAAAGCGGCTGGCGTGACACTTATCGCCTACACCAGCCTGCTGCATGCGGATAACTCACCGCTGGGCCTGCACGTTGAGCACGTTGCTACGGAAAAAGCGCTGGCAACATCCGGCATTCCTTATGCCCTGCTGCGCAACGGCTGGTATACCGAAAACTATCTGGCGAGCGCGCCGCCTGCGCTGGAACACGGCGTGTTTATCGGTGCCGCAGGTGAAGGCAAAATCGCCTCAGCCACCCGTGCGGATTACGCGGCGGCGGCGGCAAAAGTGGTTTCGGAAGAGGGCCACGCTGGCAAGGTCTATGAACTGGCAGGCGACAGCGCGTGGACGCTGAGCGAACTGGCGGCTGAACTGAGCAAGCAGAGCGGTAAACCGGTGGTTTATCAGAACATGAGCGAAGCGGATTTCGCCGCTGCGCTGAAGAGTGTCGGCCTGCCTGCCGGGTTGGCGGATATGCTGGCGGATTCTGATGTGGGCGCATCTAAAGGCGGGCTCTTTGACGATAGCCATACGCTGAGCAAACTGATTGGGCGAGCAACGACCTCTCTGGCGGAGAGCGTCAAGGCCATCCTGTAATTGTTACGGATTGGTTATTTTTTGTGGCATCCCATCGGGTCATCTCTGATAATGAAGCGATGACCCACGAGGAGGCTCACCGTGCAAGGCGTACCGGAACAATTTAGCGATGAGAGAGACAGCGCGCGCTTTCGCCATCTGGCGCAGTTGCCGGGTCTGGAACTTTATCACGCGCATATCGCTGACTACGCCTTTGAGCCTCACACGCATGAAGCCTTCGGCATCGGCACCATCGAAACCGGTGCCGAGCGCTTTCGCTATCGCGGTACCCAGCACCTGGCCGCTGAAAAATCCGTTGTCACCATGAACCCGGACGAGATCCACACCGGTGAATCGGCCACCGAGGGCGGCTGGCGCTACCGGATGGTTTACATCGAACCCGCTTTACTGGAAGAGGTGACTGGCCTGCGCCACTGGTGGTTTAGCGACGTGACCCGCCACGACCCGCTGCGTTCGCAGCAAATCGGCCAGCTGATCTACGGCCTGTGGCATACCCAGGACCCGCTTGCGCAAAAAGGACTGCTGCTGGATCTGATTGAGACCTTCCAGCCGTTGGCCCATCACGCTCCAATAATTAAGGAAGGCGCGCACCGGTTCGAACGGGTACGCGAGTATCTGCACGACAACTACATGCACGCCGTGACGCTGGACGAGTTGGCCAACGTGGTTTCTCTCAGCCCTTACCATTTTCAGCGCCAGTTTAAAGCCCATTTCCACGTCACGCCGCACCAGATGCTGATGGCTATTCGCCTGTGGCGCGCCAAAGGCTTCCTTACGCACGGCATGCCCGCCGCCGAAGTGGCCGCCGCGACCGGACTGACCGACCAGTCGCATTTAACCCGCGCGTTTACTCACCGCTACGGCATTACGCCCGTCCGCTACCAGAAACAAGTTATCGGGCGCTGATGCGCAATCTCATACAATACGCGCGCAATCCCCCCTTCTACACTGAGTACAAAGTCAATTGATGTGGATGGAATAATGATTAGTGGCGTGTTGTATGCCCTGCTGGCAGGGCTGATGTGGGGGCTGATTTTTGTCGGCCCTCTAATTGTGCCCGAGTATCCGGCGGCCCTGCAGTCAACCGGACGCTATCTGGCGCTGGGGCTGATTGCCCTGCCGCTGGCCTGGCTCGGTCGTACGCGTTTACGTCAGCTCAACCGCCAGGACTGGATGACCGCGCTGGCGCTGACCATGATGGGCAACCTTATCTATTACGTCTGCCTGGCGAGCGCCATTCAGCGTACCGGCGCGCCGGTATCGACCATGATTATCGGCACGCTGCCTGTCGTTATCCCCGTCTTTGCGAACCTGCTGTACAGCCAGCGCGATGGCAAACTGGCATGGTCAAAAATGGTACCCGCGCTGATCTGCACGGGCGTCGGGCTGGTCTGTGTGAATATTGCCGAGCTTCGCCACGGGCTCGCTGATTTCAGCGTCTGGCGTTACGGTTCGGGGATCGGTTTAGCGTTTATTTCCGTCGCCTGCTGGGCCTGGTATGCCCTGCGTAATGCGCGATGGTTGCGGGAGAACCCGGATAAACATCCGATGATGTGGGCAACGGCACAGGCGCTGGTGACGCTGCCGGTCTCGCTGGTGGGCTATGCCGGGGCGTGCTTATGGTCTGCGCAGCAACAGCCAGACTTCGCCCTGCCCTTCGGACCGCGGCCGTGGGTCTTTGTCGGGCTGATGATCGCTATCGCTGTGCTCTGTTCCTGGGTGGGCGCGCTGTGCTGGAATATCGCCAGCCAGAAACTGCCAACGGTGATCTTAGGGCCGCTGATTGTCTTCGAAACGCTGGCCGGGTTGCTGTACACCTTCCTGATGCGCCAGAGCGTACCGCCGCTGTTAACGGCCTGTGGAATAGTGCTGCTGGTGATGGGGGTAGTGATGGCGGTAAGAGCGAAGCCGGAAAAACCGATGGTCGTTCCGGCGTCGGAGATGTGAGGCGTTTGCAGGGCCCGCAAAAACGTAGGCCCGGTCAGGCGTAGCCGCCACCGGGCAAGCTTTTAAAACGTTTCCCAGTTGGCTTCAGATGCAGAAGCGACGGGCTGCGCTTTTGGCGCATAGGTTTTCGCCGGAGCCGCCTTCACCGCCTGGCTGCGGGCAATTTTAAACACTGCCACCGCGTCGTTCAGGCGTGCCGCCTGGTCTTCCAGCGCGGCCGCTGCGGCCGCAGACTCTTCCACCAGCGAGGCGTTCTGTTGGGTAACACGATCCATCTCTGCCACCGCCTGGCCCACCTGGTCGATCCCGCGGCTCTGTTCATCAGACGCAGAGGCAATTTCCCCCATAATGTCGGTGACGCGAGTCACGGCGTTCACAATTTCCGCCATAGTGGCCCCGGCTTCGTTCACCAGCTGCGAGCCTGCGTTAACCCGCTCACCAGAGTCATCAATCAGCGCTTTGATCTCTTTCGCCGCCTGGGCGCTGCGCTGAGCGAGCGTACGCACTTCTCCGGCTACCACCGCAAAGCCACGCCCCTGCTCACCTGCACGCGCCGCTTCAACTGCCGCGTTAAGAGCCAGGATGTTCGTCTGGAAGGCAATGCCGTCAATGACATTGGTAATTTGCGCAATTTTGCTGGAACTGGTGGCGATTTCGTCCATGGTGCGCACCACGCCTTCTACAACGTTACCGCCCTTCTTCGCCGTTGAAGAGGCATCAAGCGCCAGACGGGAAGCCTGACGGGCATTGTCGGCGTTTTGTTTCACCGTTGCCGTCAGCTGCTCCATACTGGCAGCCGTCTCTTCCAGCGAGGCAGCCTGCTGCTCGGTACGGGAAGAGAGATCGTTACTGCCCGCAGAGATTTCCCCCGCACCGGTGTAAATGGTATCCGCACCTTCACGAACCACGCCCACGGTGTTTGCCAGCGCGGTTTGCATCTCCTGGACGTTTTGCGCCAGCACGGCCATCTCGTTTTTACCTTCTGCATGGATCGGCTGGGTTAAATCACCGGCGGCAATGGCGCGGATATGGCTTATCACATCCTGCAGCGGCAACAGCAGCACGCGGCGCATGGCAATCCAGCTGGAGATAATCACGATAATTACCAGCAGCATAACCGCAGAGAGGATCCACAGGATACGCTTGTAATCACTTTCGTTATCTTTGATACCTTTATCCGTAAGCACGGCCTGGGCTTCACGCCATTCCCGGTAAACGTTTTGCATCGCGGTCTGTTTCTGCTCTGCATTCTGCTTGAACATCTCTTCCAGATTGCCCTGAGAGAGCAAAACGTTCATTTGGGTCAGCGTCGCGGAGTAATTGCGGTACTGCTCTTCCAGGCGATTCGCCAGGTTGGGATCCAGCCCTGGGGTATTTGGCAAAGCATAGTATTTGTCGTAATGAGACTGGGCATTGGCCAGCAGGTTTTTCGCCGTGTTTACCAGCTCATTGAGCTGTCCGCCGTTAATCTGCGAGGCCATACTGCTTTGCAGACGCAGCATGCCGCGGTTCAGGGTGACGCGCGCCTGGTTCAGGCTGATCCATGCATCGGTAAACTCCGCCACGTTCTTGCTGGAGAGCTGCGACACGGTGAAATTGTCTTTATCGTTATTCAGCGCGTTGATAAAGATACCGGCGGAAACGAGTTGCATGATGCCGAGCACAAGCAGCACCGAAATCAAAAGGGTAATGACTTTTATACGTTTAAACATGCGTTGCCTTTGTAATATGCAGGTTTGTCTGACGTGGGTATATCGGCAGGCGCGGCGGGTTGTTTACTGTTTCTCCACGTTAAAAAAGTTTCTAAAGTTATTTTCTGCATTCATTCAGTGAGTTAAACACGCTAATTTTTTGTGACTTATATCTCATTTTCACCCTTGCCTCTAAAGGGTTATAGCGTCGCCTTAAAGATGCATTTAATATGCATCTTATATTCTTGATGATGAGGTAACTGCTATGGCCTTCCGCGACCAACCACTCGGCGAGCTGGCGCTCTCCATCCCTCGCGCTTCTGCGCTGTTTCGTAAATACGACATGGATTACTGCTGCGGCGGTAAGCAAACTCTCGCACGTGCGGCCTCGCGCAAAGAGCTGGATGTAGAGGTTATTGAAGCGGAGCTGGCCCTGCTGGCAGAGCAACCCATCGACAAAGAGTGGCGCACGGCCCCGCTTGCCGAAATCATCGACCACATTATCGTGCGTTACCACGATCGCCACCGCGAACAACTGCCGGAGCTGATCCTGCAGGCCAGCAAAGTTGAACGTGTGCACGCCGACAAGCCTTCCGTGCCGCGCGGCCTGGCGAAATACCTGACCATGCTGCATGAAGAACTCACCAGCCACATGATGAAAGAAGAGCAGATCCTCTTCCCGATGATTAAACAGGGAATGGGCAGCCAGGCGATGGGGCCAATTAGCGTGATGGAAAGCGAACATGACGACGCGGGTGAACTGCTGGAAGTCATCAAACACACGACCAATAACGTCACGCCGCCGCCAGAAGCCTGCACCACATGGAAAGCGATGTACAACGGCATTAACGAGATGATCGATGACCTGATGGAACACATCAGTCTTGAGAATAACGTTCTGTTCCCGCGTGCATTAGCGGGTGAATAAAAAAGGCCACTGAAGCCTGATGCCCTCACCCGGCCCCCTCCCACGGGGAGAGGGTGCAAAAACTAAAAACGGCAACCGAAGTTGCCGTTTTGCTTTTACCTTACGCCTGCCATTCGTTTCTTACCAATGAACAGCCAGCCCAATCCTAGCGCAATGAACCACAGCGGCGTGACGATCAGCGCCTGACGGGTGTCATCTTCCAGCGTCAGCAGAACCAGAACGAACGCGAAGAACGCCATGCATACCCAGCACATCAGCTTGCCCAGCGGCATCTTATAGATCGATTTCTCATGCAGATGCGGACGCTGTTTACGATACACCAGGTACGAACAAAGGATGATCGTCCAGACGAACATAAACAGGATCGCCGAAACGGTGGTGATCATGGTGAACGCACCGATAACGCTCGGGTTCACGTAGAGCATTACCACCCCACCCAACAGGCACATGCAGGAGAACGTCAGCCCTTTCGCCGGAACAGCACGCTTAGAGAGCTTCGCGAACGCGCTCGGCGCAACGCCTTCCTGCGCCAGGCCAAACAGCATGCGGCTGGTTGAGAACACTCCGCTGTTCGCCGATGACGCTGCAGATGTCAGCACCACGAAGTTAATCAGGCTCGCTGCCGCAGGCAGTCCCACCAGCACGAACAGTTCAACAAATGGGCTCTTGCTTGGCACAACCGAGCTCCACGGCGTCACGGACATAATAATGATCAACGCAAAGACGTAGAACATGATGATACGAACCGGAATGGAGTTGATTGCACGCGGCAGGGATTTTTCCGGGTCTTTGGTTTCCGCAGCGGTGGTTCCCACAAGTTCAATCCCCACAAAGGCAAACACCGCGATCTGGAAGCCGGCAAAGAAGCCGCTGATGCCTTTCGGGAACCAGCCGCCGTCATTCCACAGATGGGTAAACGAAGCCTGTACGCCGGTTGGCGACTGGAAGTGCGTCAGCACCATTACCAGGCCCACCACAATCAGCGCCACAATAGCGACAATCTTGATCATCGCGAACCAGAACTCCATCTCACCGAACATCTTAACGGTGGCGAGGTTGAGGCTCAGCAGCAGAACAATCACCGCCAGCGAGGCGACCCAGTCCGACAGCCCCGGGAACCAGAACTGCGCATAGGCAGTAATGGCGACGACATCCGCCATGCCGGTCACGACCCAGCAGAACCAGTAGGTCCAGCCGGTGAAATAACCCGCCCAGGGACCGAGCAGGTCGGAAGCAAAATCGCTGAAAGATTTGTATTCGAGGTTGGAGAGCAGCAATTCACCCATTGCACGCATCACAAAAAAGAGCATAAAACCGATGATCATATAAACGAAAATGATCGACGGCCCGGCAAGACTGATGGTTTTGCCTGAGCCCATAAACAGCCCGGTACCGATGGCACCCCCGATGGCGATAAGCTGAATATGACGGTTTGTGAGATTGCGCCGTAGCGACTGTTCAGACGTCGCCTCTTCTGTCGCGGCGACTTTGACCTGATCTACCATGTAATTTTCCTGTTTATGCCTGTCTGTGTTGTTAAGGCTCTTCTGGCCTTTAAAAACGTCAAATAAATGACGGTCCCTTTGTAAGGGTTTATCGATATTAGGTAAGAATCGGCGGGATGAATACTATGATTTAGATATTATGTTAATAATATGTTGGAAGTGAGTGTCATATCACTCATACAGCGCGAAACAGCTCACAAAAATACACGCAACAGTTTCGTTTGCAAGATAAAATATTGATTCCGTCGTAACTATAGGTTTTAACACTATTTTCCTCTCCCCGGACGGAGAGAGGAAATAAGAAAAGCCGATTACAGGATTTCCAGCAGCTCGACTTCAAACACCAGGGTGCTGAATGGTGGGATGGACGCGCCAGCGCCACGCTCACCGTACGCCAGGTTGTGTGGGATAGTCAGTTCCCATTTGGAGCCGACTGGCATCAGGGTCAGAGCCTCAATCCAGCCTGCGATAACGCCGTTAACCGGGAATTCAGCCGGTTCGCCGCGTGCAACAGAGCTGTCGAACACGGTACCGTCGATCAGTTTACCGGTGTAGTGCACGCGAACGTGGTCAGTGCGTGCCGGGATAGCGCCGTCGCCCTGGTTGATCACGCGGAACTGCAGGCCAGACTCGGTGCTGTTCACGCCTTCACGCTCACGGTTCTCTTCCAGATATTTCACACCTTCTGCCGCCATCTCTTCGAAGCGCGCGCGACGCACAGCGTCCGCACGTTCGTGGATTTCACGCAGCGCACGGTGCACAACATCAACCGGAACGGCTGGCTGTTTGCCTTCCAGCGCGTCAGCGATACCCGCCACCAGCGCTTCTGGTAACAGACCTTCCAGGCCGGATTCGCTCAGTTGCTGTCCTACCTGCAAGCCGATACCGTAACTTGCCTGCGCTTCGATAGTGTCAAAAGTCGGGGTGGTCATGGGTTTTCCTTCCATCACATTTAAAGTAGCGGGCAGCATAGCAGCCATGCCCTTATGGGTAAAACTTTGTCTGAAGTTAAGGTGACAAACTGCGACGAAACAGAAACAATAGAGGTAACCAGGATTAATCCCGAATGGATGTCACGGATGTCGAGTTTGCTACGCCGTTCAGGCAGTTAGCGAACTATACTTCGGAGCACAGGATAAAAAAGACGCGGAGCAGGAGGAGAGCCATGCCCGGGCGATTTGAACTGAAACCTACCCTGGCGAAAATCTGGCATGCGCCGGACAATTTTCGCATTATGGACCCGCTACCTCCTCTGCATCGCAGAGGGATTATCATAGGCGCGCTGCTGGTGATCGTCGGTTTCCTGCTCCCTTCTGGCGGCGATAATGTCGACACCGCACCGGTCACCCGCAATGCGCAACTGGATCTTCAGTCGCAAACGCGCCCGCAGCCTGATGCGCAGCCCATGCAGACACAGCTTGTGACGCCGTCTAACGATCCGGGACAGGTTGCACCGGTTGAGCCAGAGCCTATTCAGGAAGAACAGCCGCAGGAGCAGGCCGCAGCCCCGTCTGAATCGCAGACGCAGCAGCCAACCGGCATTGAGCAGCAATGGCGTTCCTACCGCGTGGAGGCGGGCAAAACGCTTGCTCAGCTGTTCCGCGACCATAACCTGCCGCCAACCGATGTCTATGCGATGGCCCAGGTAGAAGGTGCGGGCAAGCCGCTCAGTAACCTGCAGAATGGCCAGATGGTGCAGATCCGCCAGAATGCCAGCGGCGTGGTCACCGGGCTAACGATTGATACGGGTAATGGCCAACAGGTGCTGTTTACCCGCCAGCCAGACGGCAGTTTTATCAGAGCACGGTAATGGCGTAGGCCGGGTAAGGCGAAGCCGCCACCCGGCACTTTTGTTCTCAGGCACTCCGTTTATTCACCCACCAGATCCCCGAGCAGACCAGCACCAGCGCAATCGCGTATTTAATCTCAAGGATGTTTTCGCCAAGGAAAATAGCGGACAGTACCGTCCCGGCGACGGGAATCACAAAGTTGAACGGGGCAATCATACTGACGCGGTTCACTTTCAGTAGCGCGCTCCACAGGGCGAAGGCGACGGATGAGAGCAACGTCAGATACCCTAATACCGTCACCGCGGTAAGGCTATGCACCTCCAGCGTCCCGCCCGTTGCATATCCCCCTGCCACCAGCGCAAGACCACCAATGCCCAGCTGCCAGCCGGTCATCACCGTGGGATCAACCGTCTGGGAAATCCGTTTGCCGTAAAGCGTGGCGGCGGAGAGGATGAACGCCGCCAGCACCACAAACCCGTCACCATTCCAGACAAAGCGGAAATCACGAATACCACTGTGGAAATTCACCAGCATCACCCCGGCAAACCCCAGAATACAGCCCAGCGTTTTGTTATAGCTGAGCTTGTCGTTGTGGTAGATAAAATGCGCCAGCAGTACGCTGAAGAAGGTGCCGGTGGCGTTCATGATCGAGCCATTAACGCCCGTGGTGTATGCCAGCCCGATATAAAAGAAGGTGTACTGAATGGTGGTCTGCGTCAGTCCCAGGATCGTAAGCTGGCCAAACTGCGTGGGCGTGAGCCTGGCGATGGGTTTACGCTGTGCCAGCGCAAACAGCAGCAGCAGTGCTCCGGCAAACAGAAAACGGTATCCGGCAAAGACGACTTTTGACGGGATATCATCGGTTGCGATCTGAAAGAGTTCATAGCCACTTTTAATGGCCGGGTAAGAGCTACCCCAGAGCAGACAGCAGAGTGTGGCGCAGGCGTAGGCCACATTGCGACGGGCAAAGACAGGCGTAGACAGAGCGGTTTCCATGGCAAATCTCAAAGATAAAATTGCGTTTCATTTTATTATCAGAGAATGCGTCAGGAATCGCGACCATACAAGCTAAAAGAGAGGTTCGTCAGGCTTTAAAAAGCAAAACGCCGGCACAAGGCCGGCGCTTCGACGCGAGCAGAGTAAAAAATTACTCAGCTACAACGTTAACAACCAGTTTAGCGAACACTTCGCTGTGAACCTGGAAGTCAACTTCGTGCTCACCAGTGGTACGCAGAACGCCGTTCGGCAGACGAACTTCGCTCTTAGCCACTTTAACGCCTGCTGCAGAAACTGCATCAGCGATATCGCGGGTACCGATGGAACCGAACAGTTTACCTTCGTCGCCAGCTTTGGAAGCGATGGTAACAGTGCCCAGTGCGTTGATTGCTTCAGCGCGAGCGTTAGCAGCCGCCAGAACGTCAGCCAGTTTGGCTTCCAGTTCAGCACGACGTGCTTCGAAAAACTCTACGTTTTTCTTGGTAGCAGGAACAGCTTTGCCCTGTGGAACCAGGAAGTTACGAGCGTAGCCCGCTTTAACGTTTACCTGATCACCCAGGCTGCCCAGGTTTGCTACTTTATCAAGCAGAATAACTTGCATTACCTTATCCTCTTAAAGTCGTATTAATGGACCGTGCCCGATTACTGATGACGATCAGTGTACGGCAGCAGAGACAGGTAGCGAGCGCGTTTGATAGCGCGAGCCAGCTGACGCTGGTATTTTGCACGAGTACCGGTGATACGGCTTGGGACAATCTTACCGCTTTCGGTGATGTAGTTTTTCAGCGTTGCGATATCTTTATAGTCGATCTCTTGAACGCCTTCCGCGGTGAAACGGCAGAACTTGCGACGACGGAAATAACGTGCCATATGGCTAGTCTCCAGAATCTATCAAATCAATCTGCTCGGCATGCAGAACCATTTTGCTCAGACCGTTCTTTGCCTTGTGGCAAGAGATGAACCCCTGAACGATTACTGCACTACCGACCGTTAAACTGTGAGTAATGGCCTGGTTTTCGTGTCCGCTAATGATAACGGGCATTTGGCACCACGCCTGCCGGTGAAACCCGGCTTCCTCTTGCACAGAACGATGCTCAAGCACGAACTGGCAATGCGGAATTCCTGATGGACTGACCTTTCGAAGGGGAGCCCTGCATACGATGCCGGACAACGCCAGACGGTTGGTCATCAGAAATTACTCTTCAGAATCCCCAGCATCAGAATCATCTGCGGTTTCGTTTGCGAAATCATCGCGACGCTCACGGCGCTCGTCTTTCGCTTTAACCATCGGAGATGCTTCGGTAACTGCGTGTTTGGTACGCATAACCATGCTGCGGATAACGGCATCGTTGAAGCGGAAGGTAGTTTCCAGCTCATCGATCACTTCCTGCGGAGCTTCAACGTTCATCAGAACGTAGTGTGCTTTGTGCAGTTTGTTGATCGGGTAAGCCAGCTGACGGCGGCCCCAGTCTTCCAGACGGTGGATCGTACCTTCTGCACCAGTGATGGCAGCAGAGTAACGCTCGATCATACCCGGAACCTGTTCGCTCTGGTCAGGATGGACCATAAAAACGATTTCGTAATGACGCATCGAATTGCTCCTTACGGATTATTCAGCCTCCTGTCTGGGTCAGCCGAGGCCCGGGGAGGCAAGGAACGTGTTAAAGGTCGGCTGAAAAATTGACGCGTCATAATACTTGCGCCCCCCAGGAAACTCAAGCTGATTGCACAAATAATTCGCACAAACCGCAAAGCTGGTCTAAGTGGGTGATTTAAAATTAACCACATCAGGAAGCGTTGTTTTTTTGAACAACTGCATCAGAAATGGTCACGCATCCTCGCCGGAGAAGTGATTACACTTTAATCAGAGACCATATAAATACCGGAGGGGAGCAAACAACCGTCTCACAGCACGCAGTCGTGGAGCGCATATCATGAAAAAAATCGCAATTGCCGTAATGGCTGCGCTTTTGCTCAGTGCAAACGCGATGGCAGCCATCAAGATAGACAGCCGACAGGCCAGAAACATGGATGATGTGCAGAGCTTAGGCGTTATTTACATCAATCACCATTTCGCCACAGAGAGCGAAGCAGATCAGGCGCTTAATAAAGAAACCGATGCTCAGGGGGCAAATTACTACCACGTTATTCTGATACGTGAGCCCGGCAGCAACGGCAACATGCACGCCAGTGCAGATATTTACCGATAACGCTTTGACGCTAGCACCAGGAAAGCCAACAAAAAGAATATAGCCATCGTTTTACTTGCCCCCTGCCCGGGGGCTTTTTTTTTATGAATGGCTCTGAAATACCACCGGTTACAACTGTTTTCGGTATTCCAGAGCACTTATTCACTTCTGCCCGTAATAGGCGTTTGGACCGTGCTTGCGCATGAAATGCTTGTTCATCAGGTAATCATCAATGCCCTGAAGCTGTGGGTTGATGCCGCGAGCAATCCACGCCATGCGTGCCACCTCCTCCATGACTACCGCGTTATGGACAGCGTCATGCGCATCTTTTCCCCAGGCGAACGGACCGTGCTGATAGACCACAATGCCCGGCGTATGCAGCGGTTCGCTCTCACCCAGCGTTTCGATAATGACGTTGCCGGTGTTGAGCTCGTACTCGCCTTCCACTTCTGTCTGCGTGAGTGCCCGCGTGCACGGAATGTCACCAAAGAAGTAGTCCGCATGCGTGGTTCCCAGAGCCGGAATTGCCCGCCCCGCCTGCGCCCAGGCTGTGGCATGCGTAGAGTGCGTATGCACTACGCCGCCAAGAGTAGGGTAACGCCGGTAGAGCGCCAGATGGGTGGCTGTATCTGAAGAAGGGCGCCATTTGCCGTCGACAACGTTACCCTCAAGATCAACCACCACCATATCGTCAGGGCTCATGGCGTCATATGCCACGCCGCTAGGCTTAATCACCACGAGCCCTTGCTCTCGGTCGATAGCACTGACGTTTCCCCAGGTGAAGGTCACCAACCCATAGCGCGGGAGATCCATATTAGCGTCAAAGACCTGCTGCTTAAGCTTAAGCATATTCAGCCTCCAGTAAGCCGGCCCGTGCCATACGTTCCCGTACCCAGTCGCGAGCGTTAGCCACTTCACCTGCCGGGTCATCTGACGTTTCGCTCCACATCTCAATCAGGTAAGGTCCGCAATACCCCGCCTGTTTGAGCGTCTGGAAGCACCGTTCGAAATCCACCACCCCGGTGCCGAACGGAACGTTTTTGAATACCCCAGGACGCGTATCTTTGACATGAACCGCGACGATATGGCCCATCCCCGCCAGCAGTTCCATTTGTACGCCGTTATCCCACGCCGACAGGTTGCCGATATCAGGATAGAGCTGGAACCACGGATTGTTCAGGTAATGCGCGTAGCCCAGCGCCTTGCTGATCGAGTTCATTAACGGATAGTCCATGATCTCCATCGCCAGCGTCACCTGCGCGCGGCTAGCCATTTCAACGCTCTCTTTCAGGCCATCACGAAAACGACGACGCGTTTCGTCATTGGCTTCCTGATAGTAAACGTCATACCCGGCAAGCTGTATCACGCGAATACCCACATCCTGCGCAAAACGAATGGCTTTACGCATGATCTCCAGCCCCTGCGCGCGCACCGTATCATCTTCACTGCCAAGCGGAAAACGACGGTGGGCACTGAGGCACATAGACGGCACGCGTACGCCCGTTTCGGCGACCGCACTCACCAGCGCCAGACGCTGCTCCTGGCTCCAGTCGAGGCGAGAAAGACGTTCATCGGTCTCATCCACGGACATTTCGACAAAATCGAAGCCCAACTGTTTCGCCAGTTTCAGCCGCTCCAGCCAGCACTCCCCCGCAGGGAGTGCCTTTTCATAGATGCCAAGCGGGACCTGTTTAGACAACATACCCGCTCCTTAGCCCCAAAGCTGAGCGATTGAACGTTTGAACTGACGTGCCGCTTCCACCGGAGACGCGGCATCACGAATGCTGCGACCCGCGATAAAGACGTGAATAGGGATACCTTTAAACAGCGGCAGATCTTCCAGTGCCAGGCCACCGGTAACGGTCACTTTAAAGCCCATGTCAGCAAGACGTTTAATGGCGCTGATATCCGCATCTCCCCACGCCACGCCGGCGGCCTGCGCATCACGGCTGCGGTGATAAACGACCTGCTGAATGCCAGCATCGCGCCACGCCTGGGCCTGTTCCCAGGTCCAGAAACCGGTCAGTTCAATCTGCACATCGCCGTTGAACTCTTTCGCCACATCCAGCGCGCCTTTCGCGGTGTTGATATCTGCACAGCAGATCACAGTGACCCAGTCGGCATTGGCTTCAAAACACATGCGGGAGAGAATTTTGCCTGCATCGGCAATCTTGGCATCGGCCAGCACGATTTTATGCGGGTAGAGCGCTTTCAGATCGCGAACGGCGCGCACGCCTTCGCCTACGCACAGAATGGTGCCAACTTCGATAATATCCACCTCTTCCGCAATCAAGCGGGTGGTTTCATACGCATCGGACAGAGTCTGGTTATCCAGCGCGACCTGCAACATTGGTAATGACATTTTCAATTCCTTCTTAAACTGCCGCCGCTGTGGCGTTATCAATTAAATCCAGCACTTCCTGCTCGGTGCGGCAGGCGCGTAAACGATCAAAATTCGCTTCGTCATCAAACAGGTTAACGATCTGCATGATGCCAACCTCCTGATGGGTATTGGCATCGACGGCCGCCATGGTGATCAGGATGTCGACCGGGTCGTTATCTTCATGGTTAAACACCAAAGGCGTTTTCAGCGTTACCAGCGCGAAGCCGGTTTTCTTCACGCCCTCTTCCGGGCGACCGTGTGGCATTGCAAGGCCTGGCGCGATGACAAAATAAGGACCATGCTGCGCCACACCATCAAGAATGGCCTGGTAATACCGCGGCTCGACAACGTCAGCCTTAACCAGCAGATCCACGCTCAGCTTGACCGCCTCCTGCCAGGTGCTGGCCTCGGCCTGTAAAAGGATGGAGTTATTCTCTGCCAGCGAATCACGTAGTTTCATGTGGCGTCCTTACTTCACGTCCTGGGGGAAGTGCGCTTTGATCACTTCCAGCAGTTTTGGGCCGAAATCCGCAGGGGAGAGCATGTTGCGTACCCCCACGACATACTTGTTGCCAGAAACGCTAATTTCACCGGCGATATGGGTAGACGCGATGATGATATCGGCGCCGTTCAGTTCACTTTTGTATTCCCCCACCGCGCAGCTGTTCACCGTGTGGTCAATGTTTGACTGGGTTAAAAACTGGTCCACTTTCATCTTCATGATCATGGAGCTACCTTGCCCATTGCCACACACAGCCAGGATACGTACGGTCATAATCGAAACTCCTTAGTGAGCAGAAACTTCTGCTGTTTGTTTTTCCGCATCTTCTTCAGCTCGCAGAGAACGGCCAGCGAAGAACATATAAGCCAGAGCAATCAGGATGATGACGGCCATAAAGACCAGCCCGACGGACGCAAAGCCCTGCATCATTGGCGGTGCCAGAATTGACCAGTCCGCCATGCCCATCCAAGCGTTCATGCCGGTGAGCTTGACCGCCCACACGCAACCGAAGATCTCCACCATGCCCATCACCAGACAGATCTTGAGCGCCGCGCGCCAGCCGCCAAAGTGGTTAGCAAAGACGCCAATGGTGGCGTTGGAGAAGAACATTGGGATAAAGCCAGGAATAATCAGAATGGATGAGCCGCAGCCGACCAGAATGCCTACCGCAATCAACTGGCCGATGGTGCCCCACATGAAGCCCCAGACCACCGCGTTTGGCGCAAAGCTGTAGATAGCCGCACAGTCAATCGCCAGCACCGCACCAGGAATCAGGCGTTGGGAGATCCCATTAAAGGCTTCAGACAGTTCGGCAACAAACATACGGACGCCCTGGGTAATGATGAAAATGGCTACCGCGAAGGAGAAACCGGTCTGCAGGATATAAACCGTCCAGTGCGTTTTCCCCGCCATCGCCTGCACCACATCAATCCCGAAGGAGAGCAGAATGGCGCCGAAGAAGATGGTCATCACAATGGCGGTTGAAACGATGTTGTCGTGGAAGATATTCAGCCAGCCCGGCAGCTTGAGATCTTCTACGCTGTCCTCTTTTTTACCCAGGTACGGTGCGACCTTGTAAGCGAGCCAGGCGGCGAATTGCTGCTGATGGCCGATAGAGAAACCGCAGCCGTCGGTGACCTCCTGCGTCGGCTTGTACATCATGTTGGAGGTGATACCCCAGTAGAGCGATACCAGCACGGCGGTGCAGATAATCGTGGTCCACATGGGGTAGCCGAAGATATAGAGAGACACCGCAATCAGCCCGGCCTGCTGGAACATAATGTGGCCAGTCAGCATGATGGTGCGGATGCCGGTAATGCGGCGCAGCAGAACGTAAATGATGTTCAACGCCAGCGCGAGCAGTACCGCGTACCCTACCCAACTGTAGGCATCTCCCATGCGGTCAATGGTGGCCATCATCGACGCGTAGGTGTCAGAGATGGCGCCGTTGATGCCATACACTTCAGACATTTTGGCAACAACGGGTTTAAAGGTACTGGTCAGAATGCCTGAACCCGCCTGCAACAGCATGAAACCAATGATGGTTTTGATTGTGCCTTTGATGATGACGCTGACGCTTTTGCGCAGAAGGATGTAGCCCAGGCACGTCACGATACCCAGCAAAAGCGGGGCGTTAGTCATTACCTGATTAAAGAACACGGTAAAGACGTTGTAGAGGATCTCCATAACTCTCTCCAGAAATGAGAACACGAGGGGTAATCCCTGTTCGGTTGGTGTCATCACTCTATTAATCACAAATAATCACCACAAGATTGCATTTGATTATTTGTGACGTATCACGCAAATTATTTCCACGCTGTTAGTAATGATTTTCACTACCGATTCCGACGAATAAATTATTTCTTACAATTCATGCAATTAATCATTGATAGAGGATATTCTAACAACGTAAAAATGGATTATCCGTGACATGGCGAAGATAAATTTCCTCAATTTACTCGTTGCAAACCGATTCAAAGAGTGCCAGCATTAATCACAACAAATCACCTAATGATTACTTTTGATTAAACCAGGAGTCAAAACGATGAGTAAAGTGAACACCATCACCCGTGAATCATGGATTCTGAGCACCTTCCCGGAATGGGGCAGCTGGCTGAATGAAGAGATTGAGCAGGAACAGGTTGCTCCTGGTACGTTTGCAATGTGGTGGCTGGGTTGCACCGGCATCTGGCTGAAATCCGAGGGTGGCGCCAATATTTGCGTTGATTTCTGGTGCGGTACCGGCAAGCAGAGCCACGGCAATCCGCTGATGAAAAAAGGTCATCAGATGCAGCGCATGGCAGGTGTAGAAAAATTGCAGCCAAACCTGCGTACCACGCCGTTTGTTCTTGATCCTTTTGCCATTCGCCAGATCGACGCCGTCCTTTCCACCCACGATCATAACGATCACATCGATGTAAACGTGGCGGCAGCGGTGATGCAAAACTGTGCGGACGACGTGCCGTTTATCGGGCCGCAGACCTGCGTGGATCTCTGGATTGGCTGGGGCGTGCCGAAAGAGCGCTGCATCGTCATGAAGCCAGGCGACGTGGTAAAAATTAAAGACATTGAAATCCACGCGCTGGACGCCTTTGACCGCACCGCGCTGATCACCCTGCCCGCGGACCAGAAAGCCGCAGGCGTCCTGCCAGACGGCATGGATGAGCGAGCAGTAAATTATCTGTTTAAAACCCCTGGCGGTTCCCTGTACCACAGTGGTGATTCTCACTACTCCAACTACTATGCGAAGCATGGTAACGAGCATCAGATTGACGTGGCGCTGGGCTCCTACGGCGAGAACCCGCGCGGCATTACCGACAAAATGACCAGCGCCGATATGCTGCGCATGGCGGAAGCACTGAACACCAAAGTGGTGATTCCTTTCCACCACGATATCTGGTCAAACTTCCAGGCCGATCCGCAGGAAATCCGCGTACTGTGGGAGATGAAAAAAGACCGTCTGAAGTATGGCTTCAAGCCATTTATCTGGCAGGTAGGCGGTAAGTTCACCTGGCCGCTGGACAAAGACAATTTCGAGTATCACTACCCACGCGGTTTCGATGATTGCTTCACCATTGAGCCAGACCTGCCGTTCAAGTCATTCCTCTGATTGTGAAACCCCATCGCCAGACCTTGCGTCTGGCGATTTCATATTTATTTTAGTAATTTCACGCTATTTCAAATATCATCTTTTCAAATCAATTCTTATCGGAATAGCTCATGACGGAAGCGCAACGGCATCAAATATTACTGGAACTCCTGGCGCAAACAGGGTTTATCACCGTCGAGAAAGTGATCGAACGTTTAGGGATTTCCCCCGCGACGGCGCGACGAGACATCAATAAGCTGGATGAGAGCGGTAAGCTGAAAAAAGTCCGTAACGGCGCGGAAGCCATTAGCCAGCAGCGCCCTCGCTGGACGCCGATGAACATCCATCAGGCGCAAAACCACGATGAAAAAGTGCGCATTGCGAGAGCCGCATCGCAGCTGGTCAACCCGGGTGAGAGCGTGGTGATCAACTGTGGCTCCACGGCATTTCTGCTGGGCCGCGAGATGTGCGGTAAACCGGTGCAAATCATCACCAACTATCTGCCACTGGCTAACTATCTCATCGATCAGGAACATGAAAGCGTGGTGATCATGGGCGGCCAGTATAATAAGAGCCAGTCCATTACCCTCAGCCCGCAGGACAGTGAAAACAGCCTCTATGCCGGGCACTGGATGTTTACCAGCGGCAAAGGCCTGACCGCGGATGGGCTCTACAAAACCGACATGTTAACTGCGATGGCTGAGCAAAATATGCTTAACGTCGTGGGCAAGCTCGTCGTACTGGTCGACAGCAGCAAAGTCGGCGAGCGTGCAGGGATGTTGTTCAGCCGCGCCGAGCAGATTGACATGGTGATCACCGGCAAACATGCCAATCCAGAGATCCTCCAGAAGCTGGAAGATCAGGGCGTCAAAATTCTGCGCGTTTAAAGATGCTGGCGGAAAAAATCCACCGTCGCGTCCAGCGCCGCTGGCGTGATACGGTGGCGAACCCCCGCTTCCCACAGGCAGGTCAGGTTGCCGTCCAGCCCTTCGCGCTGTAGTGCCTGCTGGAGACGGAAGGTTTCGCCAGGGGGCACCACATCATCCGCGTCACCATGCCACAACAGCAACGGTCGATCGGCCAGACGCGGTAACGCCCGGGTCACTTCCCATTCGGCCAGCAACGCGTCAATCTCCGTCGCGTCTTGCGGTGGAAACAGCGTTTTTGACAATGACGTAAAATAGCCCGAGCCCATCAGGCACGCCACGGAGGTCACCTCAGGGTGACGGGCCATGATCCCGAGCGCCGTCATTCCCCCCATCGATGCGCCGGCCACCGCCAGCCGTTGATCCGCCACCAGCCCCGCCTGGTAAAGCGCATCGCGCAGCCCGGCAAATTCGCTCAGGCTACCGTGTAAAATCTGCCAGAACTGCCCCAGTCGCACCTGTTCATCACCGGTAAAACGTGCACCGTGATCGGGCGCATCCGGCATCACTACCCGAAAACCGGCCTGCGCCAGCGCCACCGCAAAGTAGCTGTAAACCAGCTTTGATGAGGTAAAGCCATGATAAAAAACCACAACAGGCAGCGGTTGCGCATGTTTCCCCGCAGGGAGAGCGTGTAATATTTCATGATTGCCGAGGCGGCGAGTTTCAATTTCAATCATTGTCGACCCTGTGCTGATGAATGATTCATAATGTTGAGAACTGGATTACGCTTTCACGATATTTTCATTCGAAATATACGTACCAGATAACACTTCGGGAACATTCCCCCAAAACTAAATTCGCAGACAACTACACTATGGCTATCAGGAAACGAGATATGGTTATGCGCAGGTTTGCTACTTTATTGTTGCTGTTTCTGCTCAGTGGCTGTAGTGCGCTACAGGGGACACCGCAACCCGCTCCCCCGGTCGCCGATCATCCGCAGGAGATTCGTCGTAATCAGACGGAAGGATTACAACGAATGGGTACCGTCTCCGCGCTGGTTCGCGGATCCCCGGATGACGCAGAGGAGTCAATAAAGGCGCAAGCTGCCGCCGCTAAAGCAGATTATTTCGTCATCATTATGATCGATGAAACCATCATTACGGGCCAGTGGTACTCACAGGCTATTTTGTACCGTAAATAACGATCTTCATTTGAACGACATTTACACTGCTTTGCGTCCATAGACATTTTCCTGTCCACAATAAACTCCATGCCCGCGACAATGGAAGTGAGTTTATTTGCGAAGGAGTGCCCGGCGGATACCGGAGAAATGTGAAATGGAGCTGACAATGAAACGAACTCTTGCTTTGACCTCTCTGTTGCTCTCGGCAGGCCTTGTGAGCACGACTGCACAGTCAGCAGAATTCGCCAGTGCTGATTGCGTCACTGGCCTTAATGAAATTGGCCAGATCTCCGTCAATAACATTTCGGGGAGCCCGCAAGATGTTGAACGTGTCGTGGCATTAAAAGCCGATGAACAGGGCGCTTCCTGGTATCGCATTGTACAGATGCAGGAAGATAACCGTAGCGATCATTGGCGCGTACAAGCTATTCTCTATGTCTAATCATCTCCGATAAAAGCCACTTATTTTTAGTGGCTTTTCGTTTTTGCAAATTTTTTATCTCCCTTCAAAGCCATAAAAAACAATTTGATAACCTTTTGTTACATTTTTTAAGTAAATGTTAGCTCTGCCCTGCCGTTGAAAAGCCATACCTTTTCAATAATGAGCAATTTATGATCACCTTTTTTCGCCGTGCGGGTCTGGGCGCAAAGCTATCGCTTCTTACCGGTGTGAGTGTCGCCACGCTGTTTTTGCTTTTCACTTTTCTGCTCAGCCATAAAGCCAGCCAGCAGCTTGAAGCCCTTGCGGTAGAAGACCTGCATAACCAGTCCACCGGTATGGTTGATATGGTACAGATGTTTAACACCAGTCTGAGCGAAGAGGTCGAGAGCTATACCCGGCTGTTCACTACCTTTTTACCGCAGCCTTTGAGCGTCGACAGTAGTCAACTCCAGACCATTAACGGGCTTAGCGTGCCCCTTCTGAAAGGGGGAGAAACGGGCCTGCATGAAAACAATGCCCTTTCTGACGATTTCCTCAAGCGTACAGGGGCAATCTCGACCCTGTTTGTGCGTAGCGGTAATGATTTTGTCCGTGTCGCCACCTCCCTGCGCAAAGAGAACGGCGATCGGGCAATGGGTACCGTTCTGGACACTGCCAGCCCGGCCTATGCGGCCGTCACTAAAGGCGAGGTCTATCGTGGTCTGGCGCTGCTGTTCGGCAAGCGCTATATCACCCAGTATCAGCCGTTCAAAAACGCAGACGGCCAGGTCATTGGGATCATTTTTGTTGGTGTGGATATCACCCACTCCTGGAACGTAATGCGCGAAAAAATCCTCAATCGCCGTTTAGGTGACAGTGGACACTTCTTCGTGCTGGATCGCAGCAACGGTAAAACGCGCGGACAGTTCCTGTTCCACACGAGCAGAGAAGGCCAGTTGCCTGAGTGGGACAGCGCCACCCAGCAGCAGTTGCTGAGCAATACCCCGGGTACGCTGGAACGCGTAAGTGAGGACGGTCGCATACTGAAAATGGCCTACACGCCGCTGCCGGGCTGGAACTGGACCATTGTGGGGGAAGTGGATAAATCGGTCCTGCTCTCAAGCGTCACCACGATGCGGGATCGCTTCCTGCTGGCAGGCGTGGCGCTGTCAGTCCTGTTTGCCGCGCTGTTTGTCATCATCATTCGTCGCATGCTGACGCGCCCGCTGCGTAACGTCATTCACCTTGCCCGACAATATGCGGCAGGCGATCTGCGTGCCAGCCTGGCCGTTACCCGCCAGGATGAGGTTGGCCAGCTTATCGACGCCATCAATGGGATCGGCGGTGGTCTGGAAAAAATTGTCCTGCAGGTACGCGAGGCCGCAGGCGAGATCCATCTGGGGACTAACGCCCTGGCCTCTGATACCGGTGAGATCTCAGAGCAGATCAACAAACAGGCCAGCAGCGTTGAAGAGACCTCTGCGAGTATGGAACAACTCGCCGCAACCGTGCAGCAAAACGCGGCCAATATGGAACAGACGCAGCAGTTGGTGGGGGAAACCTCACGCGCGGTGCATCAGGGGGGCGAGACGGTGACGCACGCAGTCTCCACCATGGATGCTATTCGCGACGCCTCAAAGCGCATCGAGGACATCACGCGCGTGATTGAGTCGATTGCTTTCCAGACTAACATTCTGGCGCTTAATGCAGCGGTTGAAGCAGCACGCGCCGGCGAACACGGAAAAGGGTTTGCTGTGGTCGCGCAGGAAGTGCGCGCCCTGGCGGCACGCAGCGCTAATGCGGTGAAAGAGATTGAGCAGCTGATTGGCGACACGCTGAACAAGGTGAGTGAAGGCCATGCGCTCTCAGAGCAGACGCGTCTGGCGATGGATGCCATCATCGCGCACATCGATAACATCAACCAACTGGTGACCGAGATTAACCATGCATCCCGCGAACAGTCGGCGGGGATCCGTCAGGTGAATCTGGCCATGACCCATATTGGTGAAGCCTCCCACATCAACGCCGATCGCGTCTCGCGCAGCGAGCAAACCGCACAATCACTGCGCGAGAAAGGGTCGCACCTCACTCAACTGGTGAGCCTGTTCCAGCTTAAAAACTAGCCTACCCTGCCCGTGGCGCGTAGCAGAAGATCGCTTTGAACCTGCTCTGTCATCAGCGTGCCGCCACGGGTATCCAGCATCATGCGGCACCACGCCTGTGCGACGGGCGGAGAGGCGTGCCGCAGCATCTGGCTTCCGGCGCCCAGCAGGAATAGCTGATGCGCAATCTCCCGCCCCTGCGCCTCCTGCGGTTTACGCAGTTTTTGCTGCAACTGCCGCCAGCTGCGATCGAAGTGTCTGTCCTGACCTTTCACCTGCGCAAAATCCTCTGCCAGCAGATCGAACATACCCGGCTGCTTCGCCAGAACGCGCAGAACATCCAGACACATGATGTTCCCTGAGCCTTCCCAGATGCTGTTCACCGGCATCTCGCGATACAGCCGGGGGAGTTCACTCTCCTCGCAGTACCCGATGCCGCCCAACACCTCCATCGCCTCTGCCACAAACGGGATACCCGCTTTGCAGACGCTGAATTTCGCGGCTGGCGTGAAAAGCCGCGCCCAGGCCGCCTCCTGCGGATCGGCGCGTTTATCCCACGCCCGGGCAAGACGAAACAGCAGCGCCGTTTGCCCCTCCAGCACCAGCGCCATGCGGCTCAGGACGTCGCGCATCAGCGGCTGATCGATGAGGTTTTTCCCGAACGTCTGCCGCTGATGGGCGTGGTACAGCGCCACGGATAATGCCCGACGCATCAACCCATGGCTGCCCAGAGCGCAGTCAAAACGCGTTAACCCGCCCATGCGAAGGATCTGTCGTACCCCTTCCCCCTCTTCCCCTAACAGCCAGCCGGACGCATCCAGAAACTCCGCTTCACTGCTGGCGTTAGAGCGGTTGCCGAGCTTGTCTTTCAGCCGCTCCAGGCGCACGGCGTTGCGCTGCCCGTCAGGCAAAAAGCGAGGAACAAAAAAGCAGGACAACCCGCCTTTCGCCTGCGCCAGCACCAGATGCGCATCGCTTTGTGGCACAGAGAAAAACCACTTATGACCCACCAGCCGGTAGCTGCCGTCGCTGCACTTTTCTGCTTTGGTAGTGTTGCTGAGCACGTCCGAGCCGCCCTGTTTTTCCGTCATCCCCATGCCGATCAGCAGGCCGCGCTTTTGGGCTCCAGGGGCAAGGTGAGGATCATAACGATCGCTCAGTAGCGGCGTGAGCCAGTTCTGGAAAGGTTCAGGGAGCGCCTGTTGCAGCAGCGGCGTGGCGGCAAACGTCATGGTCACGGGGCACAGCGTTCCGGCCTCAACCTGAGCATGCAACACGAAGCGCGCGGCGCGAGCGACAAAGGAGCCTTTACGCGCCTCCTCTTCCCACGCCAGGTTATGCACCCGGTTAGCGCACAGCCCCTGCATCAGAAGATGCCAGGCGGGGTGAAAACGGACATCATCCAGCCGCTCACCGGTGGGGTCATAGCGAAGTAACTCCGGCGGATTGACGTTCGCCAGCCTGCCAAGCTCCAGCGACTCCGCCGTACCTAACTGCTGGCCTATACTGGCCAGCAACTCGCTATCCCACTCCGCGCCTTCGCGGGCCACCGCGTCACGCAGGGCACAATCAGAGAGAAAAAGGTTGCTGTTCGAAAGCGGTGCGGGTTGGTTAAAAACGGTATGTGTTTGCCAGTGCATGCTGTCTCCCTCCTTCAGTGGCAATGAAGATAAGTATGGACAGACCCCGTGCACGCTGCATGGGAGTAAGGTCACACGGTAGCGATCCCGCTGATATCATTCGTGAAATAGCTCACAGAACATAAGAATAAACTATTTCATCACTTCACTTTTATTGAATAATTTATTCTTACCCCTTTCAGTGAGGAAAGTTATGCAACCGAATGCGCATAAGCGTGCGTTAATTGCAGGCTCCATTGGTAATTTCATCGAGTGGTATGAGTTTGCGGTCTACGGCTTTCTGACCACCGTGATTGCGAAAAACTTCTTCCAGCTTGAAGGCGAGTCGGGGCTGACCAGCCTGATCCTCACCTACGCCTCGTTTGCCATCGCTTTCTTCTTCCGCCCACTGGGGGCGGTGGTGTTTGGCCGCATCGGTGACCGGATTGGCCGAAAACCGACGCTGATTATTGTGCTGGTGCTGATGACGCTCGCCACCGCCGCCATCGGTGTTGTGCCAGTCTATGCCAGCATCGGTATCGCTGCGCCGCTGATCGTTACGTTGCTGCGCATCCTGCAGGGATTGTTCGCGGGGGGTGAGTACGGTGGTGCGGTTTCCTTGATGACGGAATTTGCACCACGCGGTAAACGTGGTCTGTATGGCGCATGGCAATCGTTCACGGTGGCGCTGGGGCTATTAGCGGGCGCGGGTATTGTCGCCTTGCTTTCTGCCTTACTGACACCGGAAGCCCTGCATGACTGGGGCTGGCGTATCCCATTTTTCCTGGCCCTGCCTATGGGGGTGGTGGCGCTCTGGTTGCGGGTGAGTATGGAAGAGACGCCGAGCTTCGTGCAGCAGCAGGAAAAACCGCTGATCGCGCAGGCCAGTACCGTCGCCACAATTAAAGCGATCGTGATGGGAATTGGCCGGGTGATGGTCTGGTCGGCGGCGGGATATACCTATCTGGTGATTATGCCGACCTATCTGCAATCGGCACTGCACACCGGATTTAACCAGGCACTGTTGATAGCCGTGATTTCGAACGTCGGCTTTGCACTCACCATTATTCCGTCGGGGATCCTGAGCGACAGGATTGGCCGCCGCACGGTGATGATTATCGCCACCGCGTTACTGCTGATCCTCGCCCTGCCGCTGCTGAAAATTCTGCAGGCGGAGTCCAGTACCCTCGCGGTAAAAGCGATCGTGGTATTGATAGCTGGCGGTCTGGTGGGCATGCTGGCAGGTCCAGGGCCGGCAATGCTCTCAGAGATGTTCCCGACGCGTGTACGCTATACCGGGCTTGGTCTGGCGTATTCCTTGTCGAATGCCATTTTCTCGGGGTGTGCGGGGCTTATTATTACCGGGTTGATTAAGGAGACGGGAAACCTCGACATTCCGGCATATTACGTCATGGCGACGGCGGTGGTGAGTATTGTGGCGCTGATGACGCTCAGGAAGGATGACCATTTGCGGACGTTGGAGGAGTAAGGCTGTCACCGTCTGGTGCCCTCACCCACCGGGAGAGAGATAAAACACAAAAGGCCGTCCACAGGACGGCCTTGCTGTTTATTCGCCGCGCTGACGTACCGCTTCAAACAGGCAAATACCCGTTGCAACAGAAACGTTCAGGGACGACACGCTGCCCGCCATCGGGATGCTTATCAGCTCGTCGCAGTGCTCACGCGTCAGGCGACGCATGCCTTCACCTTCCGCACCCATTACCAGCGCCAGACGGCCGGTCATTTTGCTCTGATACAGGGTATGATCCGCTTCACCGGCGGTACCGACGATCCAGATATTCTCTTCCTGCAGCATACGCATGGTGCGCGCCAGGTTGGTGACGCGGATCAGCGGAACGTTTTCCGCTGCACCGCAGGCCACTTTCTTCGCCGTTGCGTTCAGTTGTGCAGAACGATCTTTCGGTACGATCACCGCGTGCACGCCCGCCGCATCGGCGCTGCGCAGGCACGCGCCGAGGTTGTGCGGATCGGTCACGCCATCAAGGATCAGGAAGAACGGGTTATCCAGTGCAGCGATCAAATCCGGCAGATCGTTTTCCTGATACTGACGGCCTGGCTTCACGCGGGCAATAATCCCCTGGTGAACCGCGCCTTCACTTTTCTCATCCAGGAACTGGCGGTTGGCCAGCTGGATCACCACGCCCTGCGCTTCCAGTGCGTGGATCAGCGGCATCAGACGTTTGTCTTCACGCCCTTTCAGAATGAACACTTCCTGAAAACGCTCCGGTGCGCGCTCCAGCAGGGCCTGCACCGCGTGGATGCCGTAAATCATTTCACTCATTGATGATTCTCATAATAGGTATTTCCCCCTCTCCCCAGTGGGGAGAGGGTCAGGGTGAGGGGAGAATTTACTCCGCCTGCTGTTTCTTCGCTGCGCGCTTCGCTTTGGTCGCAGCAGCAATTTTCTGCGTTTTCGCGGACGGCTTTTTCGCCTTGCGAGCCTCTTTCTTCGCCGCTTTTGGCTTCTGCTTTTTCTCACCGCGGAAGGCGCTGTCTGGCTCGAAGTTCACTTTCTTACCCGCCTGACGACGTTTGCCGCTCGCGTTGCCGTTACCGCCTTTTTTCGCCTTCTCACGCGCGGTTTTACCTACGTTACGTGGCGCGCGCTCGCTGGAGATCAGACTGAAGTCAATCTTACGCTCGTCCATGTTGACGGCTTCGACTTTGACTTCCACCCGATCGCCAAGGCGATAGGTCTGTCCACCCGATTCACCAATCAGACGTTGTCCAACCTGGTCGAAACGGTAATAGTCATTATCGAGGCTGGAGACATGCACCAGACCGTCGATAAACAGCTCGTCAAGGCGAACAAAGAAACCAAACCCGGTCACGCTGGCGATAACACCTTTGAAAATGTTACCGACCTGATCCAGCATAAAGTCGCATTTCAGCCAGTCAGAGACTTCGCGCGTCGCTTCATCGGCACGGCGTTCGGTCATGGAACAATGCTGGCCAAGCTGCAGCATCTCTTCCATTGAATAGTGGTACCCGCCGGTTTCAGTCGTGTTCCCTTTATGGCCCTGCTCCTGCGCCAGCAGATACTTGATCGCACGGTGCAAAGACAGGTCCGGATAACGGCGGATCGGCGATGTAAAGTGCGCGTAAGACTGCAGCGCCAGACCGAAGTGACCACGGTTTTCCGGGTCGTAAATCGCCTGCTTCATGGAGCGCAGCAGCATAGTCTGCAGCATTTCTGCATCCGGACGATCGCCAATGGATTCCAGCAGCTCAGCATAATCGCGCGGCTCTGGCTTGTTACCGCCAGGCAGCTCCAGACCGAGTTCAGCCAGTACGGAGCGGAACGCAGTAATGGCTTCCGTCGACGGTTTATCGTGGATACGGAACAGCGCCGGCTCTTTAGCTTTCTCGACAAAACGGGCCGCCGAGATGTTCGCCAGGATCATACACTCTTCGATCAGCTTATGCGCATCGTTACGCTGGGTCTGTTCAATACGCTCAATGCGGCGTTCAGCGTTGAAAATGAACTTCGCCTCTTCGCTCTCAAACGAGATCCCGCCACGCTCTTCACGCGCCTGATCCAGCGTTTTGTAGAGGTTATGCAACTCTTCGATGTGCTTCACTAGCGGCGCATACTGTTCACGCAGATCCTGATCGCCCTGCAGCATATGCCAGACCTTGGTATAGGTCAGACGCGCATGGGAGCTCATTACCGCTTCGTAGAATTTATAACCGGTTAAGCGACCTTTACTGGAGATGGTCATCTCGCAAACCATACACAGGCGATCAACCTGCGGGTTCAGGGAACAGAGGCCGTTGGAGAGCACTTCCGGCAGCATCGGTACCACCTGAGACGGGAAGTAAACCGACGTACCACGGCTGCGCGCTTCGTTATCGAGCGGCGTGTGGGGACGAACGTAATAGCTCACGTCGGCGATAGCAACCCACAGACGCCAGCCGCCGCCGCGTTTTTTCTCGCAGTATACGGCGTCATCGAAGTCGCGGGCATCTTCACCATCAATGGTGACCAGCGGCAAACTGCGGAGATCCACGCGTCCCGCTTTGGACTCTTCCGGCACCTCTTCCTTCAGACCCACAATCTGCTCTTCAACCGCTTTTGGCCAGATGTAAGGGATCTCATGCGTACGCAGGGCCATATCAACAGCCATGCCGGTACCCATGTTATCGCCCAGCACTTCGACGATTTTACCTACCGCTTTGGTGCGACGCGTGGGACGTTGAGTAAGCTCCACTACTACCACAAAGCCCATGCGCGCGCCCATCACCTCTTCAGGCGGGATCAGGATATCGAAGCTCAGACGGCTGTCATCCGGTACCACAAAGCCTACACCGGCATCGGTAAAGTAGCGGCCAACGATCTGGCTGGTTTTTGGCACCAGCACGCGAACCACGCGTGCTTCGCGACGGCCTTTACGATCGGCACCCAGCGGTTGCGCCAGGATCTGGTCGCCGTGAATACACATCTTCATCTGTTCGGATGAGAGGTAGAGGTCGTCTTTGCGGCCCTCTACGCGCAAAAAACCGTAACCGTCGCGGTGACCAATGACGGTCCCTTTCAACAGGTCGAGGCGTTCTGGCAGCGCATAGCACTGGCGGCGGGTAAAGACCAGTTGTCCGTCGCGCTCCATGGCGCGCAGGCGGCGGCGAAGGGCTTCAGTTTGCTCTTCACCTTCAATGTTTAATTCAACAGCAAGTTCTTCACGATTGGCGGGTTTTTCGCGTTTTGTTAAGTGTTCAATGATGAACTCGCGGCTGGGGATAGGATTCGCGTATTTTTCAGCTTCGCGTTCCTGGAAAGGATCATGTGACATATCGGTTCCTCCGTTGTCAGCTCCGGTGGAAATTTTCTTCATTCCACCAGCAATAATTTATAAAGCGGTTGATTCTCTTCAACCAAATCGGCCAGCGTGTAGTTATCCAGTTCCTTAAGAAAACTTTGCACGGCCAGAGAAAGCGCCTGTTTCAGGCGACAAGCGGGTGTAATGTGGCAGAACTCACTGCTGCAGTTCACCAGAGACAAAGGCTCCAGTTCACGCACCACATCCCCAATACGAATACTTTGCGCCGGTTTACCGAGACGGATCCCACCATTTTTCCCGCGGACGGCAGCAACGTATCCGGCACGACTAAGTTGATTGATTATTTTGACCATATGATTACGGGACACGCCGTAGACCTCTGTCACTTCAGAGATACTGGTCATTTTCCCATCGGGTAACGACGCCATGTAGATTAGCGCGCGTAAGCCGTAATCGGTGAAACTTGTTAACTGCACATCAACCTCAGGAAAAAAGGGAAAACGCGGTAAAACCGCAGAGATATTCATTAATGATGATAAACCAGCCAGATAGTTAGGGGCTAATTTATTTGACAGACGGGGCGAAAAAGCGGATATCCAGGAGCGGTCGCCGGATGGCGCTACGCTTATCCGGCCTACGGGTTTTCCCGCAGGCCAGCAGTCACGAAGATTATGCGTCGAACGGGTCGCGCAGGATCATCGTTTCAGTACGATCCGGGCCGGTAGAGATAATGTCGATCGGCACTTCGGTCAGTTCTTCAATGCGCTTGATGTAATCCAGCGCTGCCTGTGGCAGGCCGCTACGCTCTTTCACACCGAAAGTGGTCTCAGACCAGCCAGGCATGGTTTCGTAGATTGGCTCGATACCTTCCCAGTCGTCAGCAGCCAGCGGAGTGGTGGTCACTTCACGGCCATCTGGCATGCGGTAGCCGACGCAGATTTTCACCTCTTTCAGGCCGTCCAGGACGTCCAGTTTGGTCAGGCAGAAGCCAGACAGGGAGTTGATCTGCACTGCACGACGCACAGCCACTGCATCCAGCCAGCCGGTACGACGACGACGACCGGTGGTCGCGCCAAACTCGTTACCTTGCTTGCACAGGAACTCGCCGGTTTCATCAAACAGCTCGGTCGGGAATGGACCCGCACCCACGCGAGTGGAGTACGCTTTGATGATGCCCAGAACGTAATCCACATAACGTGGACCCAGGCCAGAGCCGGTCGCCACGCCACCTGCGGTGGTGTTAGAGGAGGTTACGTACGGATAGGTACCGTGGTCGATATCCAGCAGCGTACCCTGCGCACCTTCGAACATGACGAAATCGCCACGCTTGCGCGCCTGGTCCAGCAGATCGGACACATCAACTACCATGCCGGTCAGAATGTCTGCAATCGCCATGACATCATCCAGCACTTTCTGGTAGTCAACAGCGTCTGCTTTGTAGAAGTTCACCAACTGGAAGTTGTGATATTCCATCACTTCTTTCAGTTTTTCAGCGAAGGTGGCTTTATCGAACAGGTCGCCCACGCGCAGACCGCGACGAGCCACTTTGTCTTCATAAGCCGGGCCGATACCACGACCGGTAGTGCCGATCGCTTTCGCGCCACGCGCTTTTTCACGCGCAACGTCCAGCGCCACGTGATAATCAAGGATCAGCGGGCAGGCTTCGGAGAGCAGCAGACGCTCGCGAACCGGGATACCACGGTCTTCCAGACCTTTCATCTCTTTCATCAGCGCAGCCGGAGACAGCACTACGCCGTTACCGATGATGCTGGTGACGTTTTCGCGGAGAATGCCTGATGGAATAAGATGGAGGACGGTTTTTTCACCGTTGATTACGAGAGTATGGCCTGCGTTGTGACCGCCCTGGTAGCGTACAACATATTTAGCCCGTTCAGTCAGAAGATCAACAATCTTCCCTTTACCTTCGTCACCCCATTGGGTGCCCAGTACGACGACGTTGTTACCCATTTTTTTCAAAATCACCGTTTGCTTAAAAATGGATTCTACCATCGCTTTTTCAGATATACAGCACTTTTTGACCCCAAAATATGCCAAAACCGATCACTTTTTGATCAGCCAATCGTTTTCCTCAACATGTAGTAGATAACAATGCCAGCAACCACAAGACCGCCGCCGAATCGGCGCAAAATATTATCCGGCAACTGGCTCAGGGTGGCGATCATGCGACGCCAGGCGCGCGGATAGAGCATCGGGCCCAGGCCTTCCAGGACTAAAACCAGCGCCAGTGCCAGCCAGATCGTTGAATTCATTTTTAATCCTTATAAAAGAAAACCACCGCTCCGTTAAGAGCGGTGGTTTGAATACTCAAACGAGACTGAGTTTATCGCGTTGCGTTAGTCGGCGTCTTCATATAACGGAAGAAATCGCTGTCCGGGCTGAGCACCATCACATCCTGGTTGCTCTGGAAGCTATTCTCGTAAGCACGCAGGCTACGGATAAAGGCGTAGAAGTCTGGATCCTGGCTAAACGCATCGGCGAACAGTTTCGCGGCTTCCGCATCACCTTCACCACGCAGGATACGGCCCTGACGCTCAGATTCCGCCAGCGTCTTGGTCACTTCGTAATCCGCGGCTGCACGCAGTTTCTCTGCCTCTTCCTGACCCTGTGAACGGTGACGACGGGCTACCGCTTCACGTTCTGCACGCATACGGTTGTAGATCGCCTCAGACACTTCTGCCGGCAGGTTGATCTGCTTAATACGCACATCCACCACTTCGATACCCAGTGCAGCCATACTGTTCGGGTTGATCACCGGTACCTTGCCATTGGTTTCAGCCTGAACACGTTCAGCCGCCTTGGCAATCGCATCGTCCGCCGCTGGCGTTTCCACTTCGTCTTCCGTACCTGCAGTACCGGAGTTCAGCGCATCGCGTACTTCCAGGGTCAGACGACCACGAGAGTCGGTCACGATGTCTTTCACATCCAGACGACCAATCTCAGAACGCAGACGGTCAGAGAATTTACGTTTCAACAGCACTTCCGCCTGAGAAACATCACCACCGCCTGTTGCCAGGAAGTAACGGCTGAAATCACTGATACGCCACTTAATGTAGGAGTCAACGATCAGGTCTTTCTTCTCTTTGGTCACGAAACGATCAGCCTGGTTATCCATGGTCTGGATACGCGCATCAAGCGTCTTCACAGACTGGATAAAAGGCACCTTGAAGTGCAGACCCGGCTCATAAATCACCGGACGCTTGTCACTGTCACGGACGACGCTGCTGAACTGGAACTTAATCCCGCGCTCGCCCTCTTTCACTACAAAGATAGAGGTATAAAGTACGACCAGTACGATGACGATGATCGCAATAACTGACTTACGCATCCTTATTCCCCCTGACGCTGGTAGTCGTTACGCTGCGCGTTAGCACGGCGTTGGTCCATAATGTCACCATCGTTCGAAGAAGGCGTGGTTGTTGCGCTGGAGCTACCGGACGATGCAGGTGGCAGACGCAGCAGGTTATTCGCACCGCTGTTGTCTTTTGCTGCCGGTGCAGAACCGCCTTTCAGCATCTGATCCAGCGGCAGTACCATCAGGTTTCCACCTTTGCTGTCGTTAACCAGCACTTTACGTGTATGGCTCAGCACTTTTTCCATGGTTTCGATATAGAGACGCTCGCGGGTAATTTCCGGAGCCGCTTTATATTCCGGCAGGATTTTCGCGAAACGTGCCACTTCACCCTGCGCTTCCAGGATGGTCTGGGTCTTATACGCGCGTGCTTCTTCAAGAATACGCTGCGCCTGACCGTTAGCACGTGGCTGAACTTCGTTGGCGTATGCTTCCGCTTCACGGATGTACTGCTGTTCGTTCTCACGCGCGGCAATCGCGTCATCAAACGCGGCTTTCACCTCTTCCGGCGGACGAGCAGCCTGGAAGTTGACGTCCAGCAGGGTGATACCCATGTTGTACGGACGAATGGTCTCTTCCAGCTCACGCTGGGTATCGCTACGAATAACGGTACGACCTTCAGTCAGAATGCGGTCCATGGTGTATTTACCGATCACGCCACGCAAGGCGCTGTCGGTCGCCTGACGCAGGCTGTCATCGGCACTGGTCACGCTAAACAGATAACGTTCTGGGTCCGTAACACGATATTGCACGTTCATCTCAACGCGCACTACGTTCTCATCAGAGGTCAGCATCACGCCGGAAGCGGCCAGCTCACGCACCGACTCCACGTTCACTGCAGTGACGTCGTCAATGAAGGTCGGTTTCCAGTTCAGGCCCGGCTCAACCAGATGGCTGAACTTACCAAAACGGGTGACCACGCCGCGCTCGGCTTCTTTAATGGTGTAGAACCCGCTGGCAGCCCAGATGATGACCACGGCAGCGGCCACAATGCCCACGATGCGACCACCCATTTGCGGGCGCGGGCCCTGGGTAGAATTGCCCCCCGAGCCAGACCCTTTTCCTCCACCAAGCCCACCAAGCTTCTTGCTTAGCTTGCGGAAGATATCATCCAGATCCGGCGGCCCCTGATCGCGACCACCTTTGTTGCCATTTCCCCCAGAGTTGCCGCCTTGATTATTGCTGCTTCCCCACGGGTCGCGGTCCTGTCCGTTATTACCGGGCTGATTCCACGCCATGTATATGCTCCATATTTGTTATGCAAGGGCGAATTATTCAGGCATCCCCTTTCCGATCAGACGATATAGTCGACCAGCGCAGGTTCTTGTTTACAGAGGCGACGCCAGTCAACGATCGGCATACGCACCTGCATCCCCACGCTGCCGTCATCCTCCATCCACTCTTTTTCTATCGCCTGAAGCTGATAAAACCGGCTGCGCAGCCTGCCTTCCTGTGGTGGCAGTCGCAGCGTGTGCTGGGCTACCTCACCGGAAAGACGTTCTGTCAAAGCCTGGAAAAGCAGTGGCACGCCAATACCGGTCTGGGCGGAAAGCCAGACCCGAATTGGTTTGTTCTCTTCATCACGATCGATACGCGGCTCAAAATCATCCAGCATGTCGATCTTGTTCATCACCAACAGCGTTGGGATCTCGTGGGCCTCGATCTCTTCGAGCACCACATTCACCGCGTCGATGTTTTCCTGCACGCGGACATCTGCAGCATCAATCACGTGCAGCAGCAGGGTCGCCTGACGCGTCTCCTGCAGGGTGGCTTTAAACGCGGCCACCAGATCATGCGGCAGGTGGCGGATAAACCCTACGGTATCCGCCAGCACGGTTTCACCCACATCCGCCACGTCGATACGACGCAACGTCGGGTCCAGGGTCGCAAACAGCTGGTCTGCGGCATAGACCTGGGCCTCGGTAATCTGGTTAAACAGGGTGGATTTACCGGCGTTGGTATACCCCACCAGCGACACCGTCGGGATGTCGGCTTTCGTACGCGCCCGACGTCCCTGCTCACGCTGTTTCTCGACTCTTTCCAGACGCGAGAGGATCTGAGTAATACGGCCGCGCAGCAAACGGCGGTCGGTTTCGAGCTGGGTTTCACCCGGACCGCGCAAACCAATCCCGCCTTTTTGTCGTTCAAGGTGGGTCCAGCCACGTACAAGACGCGTGGCCAGATGGCGCAACTGCGCCAGCTCAACCTGCAGCTTACCCTCGTGGGTACGTGCACGCTGAGCAAAAATATCTAAAATCAACCCCGTGCGATCGATAACACGGCATTCGCAAAGCGCTTCCAGGTTACGCTCCTGAGCCGGAGACAGCGCATGATCAAACAACACGACTGACGCACCGGTTGCTTTTACGGCATCCGCAATTTCTACTGCTTTACCTTCACCAACAAAATACTTTGGGTGCGGCGCTTTACGGCTACCGGTAATCACCTGCATTGCTTCGACACCGGCGGAAGAGACCAGAGATTCAAACTCCTGGAGGTCTTCCATATCTTTGTCTTGCGAAAAATAGATGTGTACCAGCACCGCCTGCTCACCGGCATCATAACGGTCAAACAAGCGTAAAACCCTCTAAAAATATCAGCGGGGAACGCAGGATCCCTGGCTCCCCGTGTGGATAACAGTGCGAAACCTTATTCGGTCTCGTCGCTGTCCTGCGCAGGAGCAGAAGAACCCTGCGCGTTGCTGCCATGATGGTAGTTACTACCAGTGCCGCCGCCAGCGTTATTGCTGTGATGAGATACCGGACGGGACGGAACAACAGTAGAAATAGCGTGCTTGTAGACCATCTGGCTGACCGTGTTTTTCAACAGGATCACGAACTGATCGAAAGACTCAATCTGACCTTGCAGCTTAATACCATTCACCAAATAAATAGAAACTGGAACACGTTCCCGACGCAATGCGTTCAGGAACGGATCTTGTAAAGATTGCCCCTTAGCCATTCTATCTTTTCCTTATATGCTTGTTTTGTACTTAGAACCTTGCGATTCTGAAAAATTGCGCACGATACGTCTCAATTGTACACATTCAGTGAGCGATATCACCAATAACCTCAATCACTTCGTTTAGCGCCTGTTGCGGTTTTTCGCTGTCTAACCAGTGAACCCCTTCCCAACCGCGCAACCAGGTGATCTGGCGCTTCGCTAACTGTCTCGTGGCGCAAACACCTCTATAAACCATTTCATCATATGAAATCTCGCCTTCAAGATATGACCACATCTGGCGGTATCCCACACAACGAACGGAAGGCATGTCCGTATGCAAATCTCCACGGGCAAATAACGCCCGCACTTCTGCTTCAAAATCTGAAGCCAACATCTGATGAAAACGCTGCTCAATTCGTTGATGGAGCAGTTCACGGCTCGCCGGGGCGATAGCGAACTGATGCACCTGATACGGCAGAGCGTCTCCTGACGTTTGCGTCAGTTCCGTTAAAGTTTTACCCGAAATGAAAAAAACTTCCAGTGCCCGGGAAAGCCTTTGCGGATCATTTGGATGGATCCGTGCTGCGGCAACCGGGTCAATCTCTGCCAGTTGCTGATGCAAAACGTCCCATCCCTGCTCTGCCGCCTGCTGTTCAATTTTTGCTCTTATTTCAGGGTCCGCCGATGGCAGAGGAGAGAGCCCCTCCAGCAACGCCTTGAAATAGAGCATGGTGCCGCCAACCAACAGCGGTATACGTCCCGCCGCCGTTATCTCGGCCATCTCGGCTAAGGCATCGCGGCGAAAATCCGCTGCGGAGTAGGCCTGCGCCGGGTCGAGAATGTCCAGCAAACGATGCGGAGCCGCGCGCAGTTCGGCTGCGTCGGGCTTCGCCGTGCCAATGTCCATTCCTCGGTAGATGAGGGCAGAATCGACACTAATCAACTCTACGGGCAAAACTTTACGTAGCTCAATGGCTAACGCCGTTTTGCCGGAGGCCGTAGGGCCCATCAAAAAAATCGCCTTAGGCAGGCTCGCCTTACTGACATCAATCATCTTTAAGGGCAGTCATCGCCGTTTGTAAATCAACAGGTTGTAATAATCCACCCGGCGGTGCTTTCACCAGATGCGGGCAAAGGCGTTCCACCTCTGCCAGCACGCTAATCGCCTGCGCCATACTCCACGGCGTATGTTCGCTGGCCAAATGGCGGGCGATCCACTGCGCGGTGTTGGCGGCATCAAACATTGTTTGTTGCGCCAGGTAGCCTATCAGTTCAGGAATCAAGTTTTGTAAATTTTGTTGGCGTAAGGGTAAAGGCACTGCGCGAATTGTCACATGCTGTGATTCCAGTACCATTTCAATCCCCATCTGCGCCAGTTGGGCCTCTGCGCGCTGCAGTACCCTTGTTTCTTCAGTGGATATTTTTAGTCGAACCGGGATCAAAAGTGGTTGCGCACAAGCCGCGTTTTCTCCTGGGGTCAGTTGCACCTGTTTTAGCCAGCGTTCAGCAACCGGCAGGGCCAGGAGCATGAGCTTGCCCTCGCGTTCGAGTAACGCCATATCCGGCGCAATAATCGTCAGTACCCGGCCAAAGCTCTGACTATGCCCTTCCAGCGAAGGCGCTTGTACCTCACTGTGCTCTTTACGCGTGACTGCGGGGGTTTCGAGCAGTTTACGGTACAACGCCCCCTGCTGCTTTTGATAGCCGGGCTGGGCGTTGGGATAGTTCGCACCGGTGGGTCGCGGCGCGCTTCCTGCCGACGAGAAACGTGGCGCTTCCGGTTCACGCGCGACAGCGGGCTCGGCAAAATGGTTACGCCCCGCCGCAACACGGTTTTCCGGTATTGGACGCGGAGCGGGCTCTTCTTTTTCCAGCGGCAGCGTGGGTTCAACCTGCTGCTGCAAAACGCTCAGCACGCCCTGATAGATGAAATCGTGCACCAGCCGCGACTGATGGAACCGAACTTCATGCTTGGCAGGATGGACGTTAACATCAACCTGATGCGGGTCGATTTCCAGATAAAGCACAAACGCAGGCTGCTGATCCGCGCCGAGCTTATCTTCACAGGCCTGACGAATGGCGTGGTTGATCAGACGGTCGCGCATCATGCGGCCGTTTACGTAGCAATACTGGATCTCCGCGAAGGCGGCGCTGCTGGCGTTCGGGTCGGCAACCCAACCGCGTAAGGCCAAATCACCGTGCTGCCATTCAATGGCCAGCGCCTGTTCCAGAAACGGCGTACCGCAGATTGCCCCCAGACGACGCTCTTTCTGCCCGCCCTCCGCTACTGCGCGGTACTGGCGCATCACCTTGCCGTTGTGGCTGAGGTTGATGGTGACATCGAAACGCGCCAGCGCGATACGGCGGATAATCTCATCGATATGACCGAATTCGGTCTTCTCGGTGCGCATAAACTTACGGCGGGCGGGAGTGTTGTAGAAAAGATCCAATACTTCGAGCGTCGTGCCAACAGGATGCGCCGCAGGTTTAATCGTGACGTCCATATCGCGCCCTTCGGCATAGGCCTGCCAGGCTTCTTGCTGTTCGGCCGTTCGGGAGGTTAGCGTTAAACGGGAAACCGAGCTGATACTGGCCAGCGCCTCGCCGCGAAACCCGAGGCTGATGATCGCTTCCAGGTCGTCCAGAGAGGCGATTTTACTGGTCGCGTGACGCGCCAGCGCCAGCGCCAGCTCCTCTTTTTTGATACCGCATCCGTTGTCCCGAATGCGAATCAGCTTTGCGCCACCACGTTCGATATCAATATCGATGCGGGTAGCTCCCGCATCGAGACTGTTTTCGACCAGCTCCTTCACCACCGACGCAGGGCGCTCCACCACCTCACCGGCGGCGATTTGGTTCGCAAGCTGCGGCGGTAGAACCTGAATCGGCATGAATTCTCCTTAGTTGGTCGCAGTCATCTCACCCGGCAGCACGGCGCTGGCCGTCTGGGCTGCACCGCCCTGCGGCGCAGACTGCAGCGGATGAGCCTCAAAATATTTACGCAGACCGTTATAAATCGCTTCGGCAATTTGCTGCTGATAGCTGTCGCTGCCCAGCAAACGCTCTTCGCTGTTATTACTGATAAAGCCCGTTTCCACGAGGATCGATGGAATGTCCGGCGAACGCAGAACCCCAAGGCTCGCATGCTCCGGACGGCGTTTATGCAATGCCCCGATGCCTTGCAGCTGATTCAGTACGTTGGTGGCGACATCATACCCGACGCGCTGAGAATGACCGAACTGTAAATCGAGCACCGCCTGGCTGAGATACGGGTCAGACTGGCTGTTGGCCAGCACATCGCCCGCCCCACCCAACAGTTCGGACTGCTTCTCATGCTCTTCAAGCCAGTTAGCCATTTCACTGTTCGCCCGACGGTTTGACAGCACCCACACCGATGCCCCCGTGGCGTTACGGTTTGGTGCGGCATCCGCATGAATGGAGACCAGGAAGTTAGCATTTTGTTTACGCGCCACGTCTGAGCGTCCCATCACGGAGATAAAGTAATCGCCGTCACGGGTCAATACGCCTTTAAACATCGGGTCATCGTTCAACAGCGTCCGAAGCTTACGGGCAATAGCGATGGTCACGTTTTTCTCGCGCGTACCACCTGGACCAATTGCACCAGGATCCTGCCCGCCATGACCGGCATCAATGGCGATAATCACTTTATCACCGCTGACCACCCGACGCGCGCTGGCCGCCGGGCGCGTCACGGTATTACTGCTGGTGACGCCGGTGATGCGATCGTTGTCGGTTTTAAACGGATTACGCGCAGGTTCAGACGGGCGCGGGGTATAAACCGGCTCTTCCACCCGTTTCGCCACAACCGGCGGCGGTGGCGGTGGCGGAGGCGCATCGGCATTGATGGTAAAGACCACCGTATAATTCGCGCCGTTTTGCTGCTTCACCGCCCGCGTTTTACCCTTTTCGGTCAGATCGACCACCAGGCGCAATGACTGACTGTCTTTTGGCGTGCCGGAACGAATACTTTTGACCAGGTTGTTACCGCTGAACTGCAAGGGCAACCCCTGGATCACACCCGTCTGTTTGATATCCAGCGCCACGCTGCGGCTGTCTGGTTGAGAAAAAGCATATTCAGGGTCGCCCATAAAACTGAACGTGATCCGGGCCTGACTCTCCCCGTTCGACACCTGAATATCCGAGAGGCTTGCCGCACCAGCCTGCGCGCACAGCAGCACTGTGGCAGCCAATAACCAACCTTTAACGCGATTTATCATCCCGTCATCCCTACGCTCAACCGGCTAAACGCGCCAGTAAGGAACTGCCTGATGAGGAAACAGCACTGATGCGCGCCTCACGCCCTTGTGCCTGGTAATCTAAGTGAATTTCGACATCCGGGTCAGGCAACACACCCGCACCTTGTTGCGGCCACTCCACCAGGCAGATGGCATCATTGGCAAAATAATCACGGATCCCCATAAATTCCAGCTCCTCAGGATCCGCAAGTCGGTATAAATCGAAGTGATACACCATGAGATTTTCAAGAGTGTACGGTTCTACCAGTGTGTAGGTTGGGCTTTTCACATTCCCGTTATGGCCTAACGCCTGCAAAAAACCCCGGCTGAAGGTGGTTTTACCCGCACCTAAATCACCATAAAGATAAATGACAGTCGCCCCCTGACAGGCCTGCGCCACGCGCTTGCCGAGTTCTAAAGTGGCTTGTTCATCAGGTAAAGGAATCGCTCGATTAGTCATTTTCTACGTCAATCACATCCGGGTTAACAACACGCCGCAGCGTGCAAAAAAGATCGGTGGCCAGCATACCGCGTGTGCCATACCGTGCAGCCAGGCTGTCAGCCGCCGCACCGTGAGCCACGCAGCCGGCACAGGCTGCATCATAAAGGGGAAGTTTCTGCCCGAGCAATGCGCCGATGATGCCTGAAAGCACATCGCCCATTCCGCCACTCGCCATGCCCGCATTTCCGGCATCAATAATGCCCAGTGCCTCATCGCTTGCGATGACGGTTCCCGCCCCTTTGAGAACGGCAACACCTCCGTAACGTTTTACCAGACGGCGAGCAGAAAGTAAGCGATCGCTTTCAATTTCTGCCACGCTGCAGTTAAGCAGCCGCGCGGCTT
This sequence comes from Enterobacter cloacae complex sp. 2022EL-00981, assembly GCF_028737495.1. Taxonomy (NCBI): domain Bacteria; kingdom Pseudomonadati; phylum Pseudomonadota; class Gammaproteobacteria; order Enterobacterales; family Enterobacteriaceae; genus Enterobacter; species Enterobacter cloacae complex sp. 2022EL-00981. Next base: position 47,453 of record NZ_JAQZRK010000021.1, on the reverse strand, counting down.
CGCCGGGGTGTGGCGTCAGGATGCGATTGTGACGCTTATCCGGGTTGATTGCCAGAAGGTTCAGCGCATCGGCATCCCAGAGCATCGGTTTACGAAAATTCTCGACCTTTTGCAGAGCCTGCTTACCCCAGGCCTGTTGCCCGAGTCCCGGGCCAATCACCACCACATCCGCCCACTCAAGACTCTCTTCAAGGGTCTGCGGCGTAAGCTCATGCACCATCAGCTCTGGTCGGGCCGTAATAATGGGCGGGATATTTTCACTGCGCGTCAGCACCCGGACCAGCCCCGCGCCGCTGCGCAACGCAGCTTCCCCCGTCATCCGGATTGCGCCAGCCGTACCGTGATCGCCGCCAATGATGACCAGCCTGCCGTGGTCGCCTTTGTGCGACGTTGGCCGACGCGGCGGCAACCAGTGGCTAAGTTGAGTAGCATCAAAGCGGGAAAGGTGTGTCTCCTGCCCGGCAAGCCAGCTCTCCAGCCCCAGGGCGTTATGGTGCAACGAGCCCACCACATCCCTCGCTTTCCCGGTGAGTAACCCGGGCTTCAGGGCAATAAACGTGACGGTATGCGCGGCCTGGATCACCGCTCCTGGCGTCGCACCGGTTTCCGCCATCAGACCAGAGGGAATATCCAGTGCCACCACCGGCGCGGTATGGGCATTGGCGCGCGCAATCAGAGCGGCTACGTTATCACGGGGCGCACTACGTAACCCGGTGCCCAGCAGACCATCAACAATCAGATCAACATCCTCTGGCCAGACGATATCGGATGCATGAATCACTCCGCCTGCATTCAGCCAGGCTTCCCGCGCGGCGCTGGCTTCTTCCGGCAGCGGCTTATCGCTCTCCAGCGCCAGTAACGTAACGCGGAGACCTGCCGCGACCGCCAGCCGGGCGACAACGTAACCATCGCCGCCGTTATTGCCGTGTCCGCATAAAATGAGCCAGTGGCCGGATTGCGGATACGCACTACGAGCAATGTTGAATGCCGCCTCGCCCGCCCGTTGCATGAGCTCATAAAGGGTAATGCCAAGACTGTCTGCAGCCTCTTTTTCGGCGCGTCTGAGGTCATCCGCATGCCAGATGGAATGTGGTATACTTGCGGGGTTTTTCTTCACAGTATGGTCCGTCATGTCACAGCCCCTCGATCTCAATCAGTTAGCGCAAAAAATAAAACAGTGGGGTGCTGAACTGGGCTTCCAGAAGGTGGGGATCACCGACACCGATCTCTCCGCCAGCGAGCCAAAACTGCAGGCCTGGCTGGATAAACAATACCACGGCGAAATGGAGTGGATGGCGCGTCATGGCATGATGCGGGCCCGTCCACACGAGCTGTTGCCGGGTACGTTACGCGTTATCAGCGTACGCATGAATTATCTTCCCGCCAACGCGGCTTTTGCGCGTACGTTAAAAAATCCCTCTCTCGGTTACGTTAGCCGGTATGCCCTGGGGCGTGATTACCATAAGCTTCTGCGTAACCGGCTAAAAAAACTCGGCGAAACTATTCAGCAGCACTGTGTTTCGCTGAATTTTAGACCGTTTGTCGACTCCGCGCCTGTTCTTGAGCGCCCTATCGCTGAAAAAGCCGGGCTTGGCTGGACTGGTAAGCACTCACTTATTCTGAGCCGCGACGCAGGATCGTTCTTTTTCCTTGGTGAACTGCTGATTGATTTACCACTGCCGGTAGACGGCCCGGTAGAAGAAGGTTGTGGGCGCTGCGTGGCCTGTATGACTATCTGCCCGACGGGCGCTATCGTTGAGCCCTATACGGTGGATGCCCGACGCTGCATCTCTTACCTCACCATCGAACTGGAAGGGGCGATCCCTGAAGAATTCCGACCACTTATTGGCAATCGCATCTACGGCTGCGACGACTGCCAGTTAATTTGCCCGTGGAACCGCTATTCGCAGCTCACGGACGAAGAGGATTTTAGCCCGCGTAAGGCGCTGCATGCGCCACAGCTCATTGAACTGTTCGCCTGGAGTGAAGCCTGGTTCCTGAAAGTGACGGAAGGTTCGGCCATTCGCCGTATTGGCCATCTGCGCTGGCTGCGTAATGTCGCCGTTGCGCTGGGGAATGCCCCGTGGGATGAAGCGAATATCCGGGCGCTTGAGAGCCGTAGAGGTGAGCACCCACTTCTCGATGAACACATAGAGTGGGCGATTGCGCAGCAAATCGAGAAGCGAAATGCCTGCGTGGTTGAGGTGCAACCACCGCAAAAACAACGCCTGGTGAGGGTGATAGAAAAAGGGCTTCCGCGGGATGCGTGAACTATTCACAGCCTGTGAATAAAATTACAAACTCAAGCAGCATCAGGGCTGGAGATGAGGTCAAGTGATCTCAATAACATTGAGAAATCAAATTTTCTCAAGCATATACAGTAAGTTACAGAGATACTATTCACCCTGCTAACTTTTCACACGGTTTCGGTCATACCCAAAATCTGTGGATAACTCTGTTTACAAGAGTATTTCGGAAGTAATAGAAAACGTCCCCAACGCATCTTACCGCTGTGGATATTTTTGATATCAAGAAGAATTTGGAGCGGGAAACGAGACTCGAACTCGCGACCCCGACCTTGGCAAGGTCGTGCTCTACCAACTGAGCTATTCCCGCTTGGGTGTTCTGAAGCTGTGCGTATCTTGCGATACTTTCAAATTTTGGAGCGGGAAACGAGACTCGAACTCGCGACCCCGACCTTGGCAAGGTCGTGCTCTACCAACTGAGCTATTCCCGCTTGGGTGTTCTGGTGCTGGCGTATCTTGCGATACTTTTCAAATTTTGGAGCGGGAAACGAGACTCGAACTCGCGACCCCGACCTTGGCAAGGTCGTGCTCTACCAACTGAGCTATTCCCGCAAATTTGTACTGCTTTTGTTGCTGTCGTAACGCGTATTTCTCTGTCGTTACGGGAGGCGCATTATACGAGAAATCCTTTTAGCTGCAACCCCCCTCAACGCGATTTTTTCGAAAATCAGTTCAAATGCTTATTTAATCGGCAAGCTGAACAATTTAACGACAAAAACCCGGCCACGCAAGGCGCCAGGTCTCAAAATCACAGCTTAATAAAGTTTTCGCGATAGTACGCCAGCTCCGCGACGGACTCACGGATATCGTCCATCGCCTGATGCGTACCCTGCTTTTTAAAACCATCGAGGATTTCGGGTTTCCAGCGGCGCGCCAGCTCTTTGAGGGTGCTCACGTCCAGATAACGGTAGTGGAAGTAAGACTCCAGCTCCGGCATGTACTTAAACAGGAAACGACGATCCTGGCCAATGCTATTACCGCAGATAGGGGATTTGCCCGCCGGGACCCACTGTTTCAGAAACTCAAGCGTCGCCAGCTCCGCCTCGCGGTCGCCCATCGTGCTCGCCTTCACTCGTTCAACCAGCCCGCTGCCGGTGTGGGTACGCACGTTCCACTCATCCATCAACGCCAGCTGATCGTCGGACTGGTGCACCGCAATGGTTGGCCCTTCCGCCAGAATATTCAGGTTTGCATCGGTAACCAGCGTGGCAATCTCAATAATGCGATCGCGCTCGGGATCCAGCCCGGTCATTTCAAGATCGATCCAAATCAGGTTGTTTTCATCCGCGCTCATGTTATTTTCCACCCTTCTCGCATAACCGGCTGTAGCAGGTTAACTAGTATTAATTAGAGTGTATCATAGAGGTTTTGCCCCTTACGGGCGACCAGGAGCCAGCGCGATTGAGTAAAAATAAACTCTCCAAAGGGCAGCAGCGCCGCGTGAATGCCAATCACCAGCGCCGCCTTAAAACCACTTCGGAGAAGGTCGATTACGACGACAACCTGTTTGGTGAACCGACGGAAGGCGTCGTCATCAGCCGTTTCGGTATGCATGCCGACGTGGAATCCGCCGACGGTGAGATCCACCGTTGCAACATTCGACGGACTATTCGTTCGCTGGTCACCGGCGATCGCGTTGTCTGGCGTCCAGGTAAAGAGGCGGCGGAAGGCGTAACGGTCAAAGGTATCGTTGAAGCGGTTCACGAGCGCACGTCGGTACTTACCCGTCCCGATTTCTACGACGGGGTAAAACCCATTGCCGCCAATATCAACCAGATCGTCATCGTCTCGGCGATTTTGCCCGAGCTGTCGCTCAATATTATCGACCGCTACCTTGTTGCCTGCGAAACGTTACAGGTTGAGCCAATCATTGTTCTGAACAAGATCGATCTGCTGGATGATGAAGGTATGGACTTCGTGAATGAGCAGATGGATATCTACCGCAAGATCGGTTATCGCGTACTGATGGTCTCCAGCTACACCAAAGATGGCCTGAAACCCTTAGAAGAAGCGCTGACCGGGCGCATCAGTATCTTTGCGGGTCAGTCCGGCGTGGGGAAATCCAGCCTGCTGAATAATCTTCTCGGTCTCCAGCAAGAAATTCTGACTAACGATGTCTCTGATGTCTCGGGCCTGGGCCAGCACACCACTACCGCTTCTCGTCTCTACCACTTCCCGCATGGCGGCGATGTGATTGACTCTCCGGGCGTGCGCGAATTCGGTTTGTGGCACCTTGAGCCGGAACAAATCTTCAACGGATTTGTCGAATTCCATGACTATTTAGGGGCTTGCAAATACCGGGACTGTAAACACGATAACGACCCGGGCTGTGCCATCCGCGAAGCGGTCGAGAAAGGTGAGATTGCGGAGACCCGCTTTGATAACTACCACCGCATTCTTGAGAGCATGGATCAGGTAAAAACGCGTAAAAACTTTTCTGATTCTGATAACTGACAACTAAGCTAAGCATCGCTAAAATCGTCCCCTTTTTTCAGGTTCCGGCTGATTACAGCCGGATCAGGAACGACAAAAAATGGCCTGGAGGCTACCTTGTTAAACGCATTTAAACTTTCGCTTCAATACATTCTGCCAAAACTGTGGCTCACTCGCCTGGCGGGCTGGGGCGCGAGCAAACGAGCGGGCTGGCTGACCAAACTGGTCATCGACCTTTTCGTAAAATATTACAAGGTCGACATGAAAGAGGCGCAGAAGCCAGATACCGCCAGCTATCGCACCTTCAACGAATTCTTCGTGCGCCCACTGCGCGACGAAGTCCGCCCGGTTGATACCGATCCTAACGTGCTGGTCATGCCTGCGGATGGCGTGATTAGCCAGTTGGGTAACATCGAAGACGACAAAATCCTGCAGGCAAAAGGCCACAACTACAGCCTGGAAGCGCTGCTGGCGGGTAACTACCTGATGGCGGATCTGTTCCGCAACGGCACTTTCGCCACCACCTATCTCTCTCCGCGTGACTATCACCGCGTGCACATGCCGTGCAACGGGATCCTGCGTGAAATGATCTACGTGCCGGGCGATCTGTTCTCCGTGAACCACCTGACCGCGCAAAACGTTCCCAACCTGTTCGCGCGTAACGAACGCGTCATCTGCCTGTTTGATACTGAGTTTGGCCCAATGGCGCAGATTCTGGTGGGTGCAACGATTGTCGGCAGCATCGAAACGGTCTGGGCTGGAACCATCACCCCACCACGTGAAGGCGTGATCAAACGCTGGACCTGGCCTGCCGGTGAAGAAGAAGGCGCGGTCGCTCTGCTGAAAGGCCAGGAGATGGGTCGCTTCAAGCTGGGTTCCACGGTTATCAACCTCTTTGCCCCTGGCAAAGTGAAGCTGGCTGAACAGCTCCAGAGCCTGTCAGTCACCAAACTCGGCCAGCCGCTGGCGGTCTCGACTGAACCTTTCGTGACGCCGGACGCAGAGCCTGCACCGCTCCCGGAAGAAGAGATCAAGGCCGAACTTGACGCCAGCCCGCTGGTTGACGACAAAAAAGACGAAGGCTAACAACAGAAGGAACGCTGACGTGCGCCCGATTATCGTACTACTGATGGCCTGGTGCCTCAGCATGGGGGCGTACGCAGCGACAGCCCCCGACGCAAAACAGATAACCCAGGAACTGGAGCAGGCGAAAGCGGCAAAACCCGCTCAGCCAGAGACCGTGGAGTCGCTCCAGTCTGCACTGAATGCGCTTGAGGAGCGGAAAGGCTCCCTTGAGCGCGCTCAGCAATATCAGCAGGTTATCGACAACTTCCCCAAACTCTCGCAAACGCTACGCAATCAGTTGAGCAATCTGCGCGATGAACCGCGCGATGTGCCTGCTGGCATGACCTCTGACGCGTTGAATCAGGAGATCCTGCAGGTTAGCAGTCAGCTTCTGGAAAAGAGTCGTCTGGCACAGCAGGAGCAGGAACGCGCACGTGAAATCGCCGACTCGCTGAGCCAGCTTCCGCAACAGCAAACCGATGCCCGCCGTCAGCTCAACGAGGTTGAGCGCCGCATCGGTACCCAAACGGGTAACACGCCGCAAAACCAGGCGCAAAATCTTTCTCTTCAGGCTGAATCAGCCAGACTTAAAGCACTGGTCGATGAACTGGAGCTGGCGCAGCTCTCGGCAAACAACCGCCAGGAGCTGTCGCGGATGCGCTCCGAGCTGGCGCAAAAGCAGAGCGAACAGCTCGATGCTTACCTGCAGGCTTTACGTAATCAACTTAACAGCCAGCGCCAGCGTGAAGCAGAGCGCGCGCTGGAAAGCACCGAGCTGCTGGCAGAAAACAGCGATAACCTGCCAGCGGGCATCGTTGACCAGTTTAAGGTTAACCGTGAGCTCTCTGCTGCACTGAATCAGCAGGCGCAGCGTATGGATCTGGTGGCGTCCCAGCAACGTCAGGCCACCAATCAAACCCTTCAGGTTCGCCAGGCGCTCAACACCCTGCGCGAGCAGTCTCAGTGGCTGGGCTCGTCCAACCTGCTGGGAGAAGCATTACGCGCCCAGGTTTCACGCCTGCCGGAGATGCCAAAACCGCAGCAGCTGGATACCGAGATGGCGCAGCTGCGTGTTCAACGCCTGCACTATGAAGACCTTCTCAATAAACAGCCGCAAATCCGCCAGATCCGTCAGGCCGATGGGCAGCCTCTCACCAGCGAGCAAAACCGTATTCTGGAAGCCCAGTTGCGGACCCAGCGCGAGCTGCTGAACTCCCTGTTACAGGGCGGGGATACGCTGATTCTGGAGCTGACCAAGCTGAAGGTCTCCAACAGTCAGCTGGAAGATGCGCTGAAAGAGGTGAACGAGGCAACGCACCGTTATCTCTTCTGGACCTCTGACGTGCGCCCAATGACCTTCTCATGGCCAATCGAGATCGTTCAGGATCTGCGCCGTTTGATCTCGCTAGATACCTTTAGCCAGCTTGGAAAAGCCAGCGTGATGATGCTCACCAGCAAAGAGACCATTTTCCCTCTTCTGGGCGCGTTGATTCTGGTGGGCTTTAGCATTTACTCACGCAGACACTTCACCCGCTTCCTGGAACGCTCCAGCGCCCGGGTGGGTAAGGTTACGCAGGATCACTTCTGGCTGACGCTGCGTACCGTGTTCTGGTCAATACTTGTCGCCTCGCCGCTGCCGGTCCTGTGGATGACGCTCGGTTATGGCCTGCGGGAGGCCTGGCCCTACCCGCTCGCGGTCGCCATTGGCGATGGCGTGACCGCTACCGTCCCCCTGCTGTGGGTAGTGATGATTTGCGCCACGTTTGCGCGACCGAATGGTCTGTTCATTGCTCACTTTGGCTGGCCGCGTAACCGCGTGGCGCGCGCCATGCGTTACTACCTGATGAGCATCGGGCTGATTGTGCCGCTGATTATGGCGCTGATCATGTTTGATAATCTCAATGACCGGGAGTTTTCGGGCTCGCTGGGCCGTCTCTGCTTTATGTTGATATGCGGTGCGCTGGCCATCGTCACGCTCAGCCTGAAACGGGCTGGTATACCGCTCTATCTGGATAAAACCGGCAGCGGCGACAACATGTTTAACCGCATGCTCTGGAACCTGCTGCTGTGCGCCCCCCTGGTTGCCATGCTGGCAGCGGCGGTGGGTTACCTGGCGACCTCGCAGGCACTGCTGGCGCGACTGGAAACCTCCGTTGCCATCTGGTTCCTGCTGCTGGTGATCTATCACGTCATCCGCCGGGGGATGTTGATCCAGCGACGCCGTCTGGCGTTTGACCGCGCCAAGCACCGTCGGGCAGAGATCCTCGCCCAGCGTGCGCGGGGCGAGGATGAGCCAAACCACGTCAACAGCACCGAAGGCACGATAGATGCGGACGAGGTTGAGCTGGATCTCGACGCAATCAGCACCCAGTCTCTGCGTCTGGTACGCTCCATCCTGATGCTGATTGCGCTGCTGTCGGTGATCTTCCTGTGGTCAGAAATCCACTCCGCGTTTGGTTTCCTGGAGAACATCTCGCTGTGGGATGTGACGTCCACGGTGCAGGGTGTGGAGAGCCTGGAGCCCATAACCTTAGGTGCGGTGCTGATTGCCATTCTGGTGTTGATCATCACCACGCAGCTGGTGCGTAATTTCCCGGCACTGCTGGAGCTGGCGCTGTTGCAGCACCTGGATTTAACCCCCGGTACGGGCTATGCCATTACCACCATCACCAAATACCTGATTCTGCTCTTTGGCGGGATGGTTGGATTCTCCATGATTGGTATTGAGTGGTCTAAATTGCAGTGGCTGGTTGCCGCACTGACGTTTGGTCTGGGCTTTGGCATGCAGGAGATTTTCGCTAACTTTGTGTCCGGCCTGATTATCCTGTTTGAAAAACCGATTCGTATTGGCGATACGGTGACGATCCGCGATCTGACAGGCAGCATCACCAAAATCAACACCCGCGCCACCACGATCAGCGACTGGGATCGCAAAGAGATCATCGTGCCCAACAAGGCGTTTATCACCGAGCAGTTTATCAACTGGTCGCTGTCAGACTCCGTCACGCGTGTGGTGCTGACGGTACCGGCGCCCTCGGATGCCAACAGTGAAGAGGTCACACAGATCCTCTACACCGCCGCCGAACGCTGCACGCTGGTCCTTGATAACCCGGCGCCGGAAGTGTTCCTGGTCGATCTCCAGCAAGGTATCCAGATTTTCGAATTGCGTATTTACGCCGCCGAAATGGGGCACCGTATGCCGCTGCGCCATGAGATCCACCAGCTGATTCTGGCTGGCTTCCGTGAGCACGGTATTGATATGCCGTTCCCACCGTTCCAGATGCGTCTGGAAAGCCTGGACGGACTTAAGACAGGAAAAACATTAACCTCTGCGGCGCGTAAACGCCCGGCGGGGAGTTTGTAAGCCAGCCAGTACCCCCTCTCCCATGGGAGAGGGGGTACTGCCGTCAGGCTCGATCGACGGTAAAAGCAATCACATCACCCAGCTGTTCCGCGCCCAGCGCCAGCATCACCAGACGATCCACACCCAACGCCACGCCAGAACAATCCGGCAGACCCGCTTTCAGGGCCTCCAGCAGGTTAGTATCAATAGGCTGCTGCGGCAGACCGCGCGCGGCGCGCTTGCGGTTATCCTGCTCAAAACGCTGCTGCTGTTCGCGGGCGTCGGTCAGTTCGTGGAAGCCATTCGCCAGCTCAATGCCCTTGTAATAGACCTCAAAACGCTCCGCCACGCGGTGATCTTCAGTGCTGATCTGCGCCAGAGAAGCCTGGCTTGCCGGGAAGTGGTAGACGAAAGTCGGACGATCTTTGCCAATCTGCGGTTCAACCCCAAAGGTGAAGAGCAGTTGCAGCAGCGTGTCGCGATCTTCTTCAGTATCCGCCACGTTGCTCAGATCCAGTTTTGCCGCGACTTCGCGCAGCTGGGTTTTATCCGCTGACAGTGGATCAATTTCCAGATAACGCTGGAAAGCCTGCTGATAAGAGAGCGTTTCCGCTTCTGAGCAGTCGAGAACCTGTTGCAGCAGATCGTCCACCTCGTTCATCAGGCGGTACATATCGTAATGCGGACGGTACCACTCCAGCATGGTGAATTCCGGATTATGGTGACGCCCCATCTCTTCATTACGGAAACTGCGGCACAACTGATACACCGGGCCACACCCTGCCGCCAGCAGGCGTTTCATGTGGTATTCCGGGCTGGTCATCAGCCAGAGGTTCATGCCCTGTGAATGGCCGGGGCCAACAAAACGGGTTTCAAACGGCACCAGATGAATATCCGTTACCGTAGCCTGACTCATGCACGGCGTTTCCACCTCAAGGACTCCGCGGTCGGCAAAGAAGCGGCGGATCTCCGCCATAATTGCAGCGCGTTTCAGCAGATTGGGGATGGATGCGCTCGGCTGCCAGGTGGCCGTTTCGCTCATGGGTAATTCTCCGATTTCAGACAAGGGCACGAAGTCTACTCGTTAGCACGGACAGAGACAAATTTTGCGCAATAAAAATCGCATTTCATTTAGGGCAACTATCACGTGACGAAATTCATCATTCACGATGATAAATCACCGCACAGAACAGCAAAAAAATCGAACACGTCAAATTTCCCTGCCATTCGCGCGGTTATACTTCTTTACCCATAAAGGAGCAGTGGAAACGCTTTCGCAATCGTCCTTGCGGACAGGTGGGCTACCTTTAGTTTATCGCGTTGCGAAATAACAAAAATCTGGAGGAATGTCGTGCAAACTTTTCAAGCCGATCTTGCCGTAATAGGCGCTGGCGGGGCTGGATTACGTGCTGCGATTGCTGCAGCACAGGCTAATCCCAACGCTAAAATCGCACTGATTTCAAAAGTCTATCCGATGCGCAGCCACACGGTTGCCGCAGAAGGAGGATCCGCCGCCGTTGCGCAGGATCATGACAGCTTCGAATACCATTTCCACGACACGGTTGCAGGGGGCGACTGGCTTTGCGAACAGGATGTCGTTGACTACTTTGTACACCACTGTCCAACGGAGATGACCCAGCTTGAACAGTGGGGATGCCCGTGGAGCCGCCGTCCGGACGGCAGTGTTAACGTTCGCCGCTTCGGCGGAATGAAAATCGAACGCACCTGGTTTGCCGCCGATAAGACCGGCTTCCACATGCTGCATACCCTGTTCCAGACCTCCCTTCAGTTCCCACAAATTCAGCGATTTGACGAACATTTTGTCCTCGATATTCTGGTCGATGACGGTCATGCGCGCGGTCTGGTGGCGATGAACATGATGGAAGGCACGCTCGTGCAGATCCGCGCTAACGCGGTGGTGATGGCAACGGGCGGTGCGGGCCGGGTTTACCGTTACAACACCAACGGCGGCATCGTCACCGGTGACGGTATGGGCATGGCGCTCAGCCACGGCGTGCCGCTGCGCGATATGGAATTTGTCCAGTATCACCCTACCGGCCTGCCGGGTTCCGGCATTCTGATGACGGAAGGTTGCCGCGGCGAAGGCGGTATTCTGGTCAACAAGAATGGCTACCGTTATCTGCAGGATTACGGCATGGGCCCGGAAACGCCGCTCGGTGAGCCGAAAAACAAATACATGGAACTCGGCCCGCGCGACAAAGTGTCTCAGGCCTTCTGGCATGAGTGGCGCAAAGGCAACACGATCTCCACGCCGCGTGGCGATGTGGTCTACCTCGATCTGCGTCACCTCGGCGAGAAGAAACTGCTGGAACGGCTGCCGTTCATCTGCGAGCTGGCAAAAGCCTACGTGGGTGTCGACCCGGTGAAAGAGCCGATTCCGGTACGCCCAACAGCGCACTACACCATGGGTGGGATCGAAACCGACCAGCAGTGTGAAACGCGCATCAAAGGGTTGTTCGCCGTCGGCGAATGCTCCTCTGTCGGCCTGCACGGTGCCAACCGTCTCGGGTCAAACTCGCTGGCGGAGCTGGTTGTCTTTGGCCGCATGGCGGGCGAACGCGCGATGGAGCGTGCCGCAACGGCGGGCGAAGCCAACGGCGCAGCACTGGACGCGCAGGTCGCTGACGTAGAGAAACGGCTGAAGGATCTGGTCAACCAGGAAGGCAACGAAAACTGGTCGAAAATCCGCGACGAAATGGGCATGTCGATGGAAGAGGGCTGCGGTATCTACCGTACACCAGAGCTGATGCAGAAAACTGTCGATAAGCTGGCGGAACTGCAGGAGCGTTTCAAACGCGTGCGCATCACCGACACCTCCAGCGTGTTCAACACCGACCTGCTTTATACCATCGAGCTCGGTCACGGCCTGAACGTCGCGGAATGTATGGCGCACTCTGCGCTGGCGCGCAAAGAGTCACGCGGGGCGCATCAGCGTCTTGATGAGGGCTGCACCGAGCGTGACGACGTCAATTTCCTGAAACACACCCTCGCCTGGCGCGACGCGGATGGCACCACTCGTCTGGACTACAGCGACGTGAAGATCACAACGCTGCCACCGGCTAAACGCGTTTACGGCGCAGAAGCAGAAGCCGCCGAGAAGAAGGAGAAGGCGAATGGCTGAGATGCAAACACTGAAAGTTGAAGTGGTGCGCTACAACCCGGAAGTGGACACCGCGCCACACAGCGCTTTCTATGAAGTGCCTTATGACGAGCAAACCTCTCTGCTGGATGCGCTCGGCTATATCAAGGATAACCTGGCACCGGACCTGAGCTACCGCTGGTCCTGCCGCATGGCCATCTGCGGCTCCTGCGGCATGATGGTGAACAAAGTACCGAAACTGGCCTGTAAAACCTTCCTGCGTGATTACACCAAAGGCATCAAGGTTGAAGCGCTGGGCAACTTCCCGATTGAGCGCGATCTGGTGGTCGATATGACCCACTTTATCGAAAGCCTGGAAGCCATTAAGCCGTACATCATTGGCAACCCGCGCACGCCGGATCAGGGACCGAATACCCAGACACCCGCCCAGATGGCGAAATACCATCAGTTCTCCGGGTGCATCAACTGCGGTCTTTGCTACGCCGCGTGTCCACAGTTTGGCCTGAACCCTGAGTTCATCGGCCCGGCGGCGATCACGCTGGCGCACCGCTACAACGAGGATAGCCGCGACCACGGTAAAAAAGAACGTATGCCGCAGCTTAACAGCCAGAACGGCGTCTGGAGCTGTACTTTTGTGGGCTACTGCTCCGAAGTCTGTCCGAAGCACGTCGACCCGGCCGCCGCTATTCAGCAGGGTAAAGTGGAAAGCTCGAAAGACTTTCTTATCGCCACCCTGAAACCACGCTAAGGAGTGCATGATGACGACTAAACGCAAAGCCTACGTGCGGCCGATGCCGTCCACCTGGTGGAAGAAACTGCCGTTTTATCGCTTCTATATGCTGCGTGAAGGCACTGCGGTGCCTGCGGTCTGGTTCAGCCTTGAACTGATGTATGGCGTCTTTGCCCTCAAACATGGTCCTGAAACCTGGGCCAGTTTTGTCGGGTTCCTGCAAAACCCGATCATCGTGATCCTGAACCTGATTGTGCTCGCAGCCGCCCTGCTTCATACCAAAACCTGGTTTGAACTGGCGCCAAAAGCGGCGAATATTATCGTAAAAGGCGAGAAAATGGGGCCAGAGCCGGTCATTAAAGGGCTTTGGGCAGTGACGGCAGTGGTCTCTGTGGTCATTCTGTTTGTCGCACTGTTCTGGTAAGGAGACTATTGTGATCAATCCAAATCCAAAACGTTCAGACGAGCCGGTCTTCTGGGGCCTCTTTGGCGCAGGAGGCATGTGGAGTGCCATCATTGCGCCTGTCATTATCCTGCTGGTCGGCATTATGCTGCCGCTGGGTCTGTTCCCCGGTGATGCGCTGAGCTATGAGCGCGTCCTGGCATTTGCAGGTAGTTTTATTGGTCGGGTATTCATCTTCCTGATGATTGTCCTGCCGCTGTGGTGCGGCCTGCACCGTATCCATCATGCGATGCATGATCTTAAGATCCACGTACCGAGCGGTAAATGGGTGTTCTACGGTCTGGCAACCATCCTGACCGTGGTCACACTGATTGCCGTAGTCACTATCTGACACACCAGGCCCGCCCTCCGGCGGGCCTGTTATTTCTGCATCTTCCCCACCAGCCACTGAGCAAATTCACGCATTGCCGGGGTTTGGGCGCGTGACTGCAGCCGCGTTAGCCAGTAACTGCCAAGATCAATCTGCGTCGTAAACGGCTGCACAATGCGCTCGCTGTTCAGCAGATGGGTAAACATATCGACAGGGGCGATAGCAATGCCTGTGCCTGCCTGTGCGGCCTCCAGCATAGTGACCGACGAATCAAACACCATCACCCGATGCGTGGGTGAAGGCGGGTTTTCTCCGGCGGCCTGCATCCAGGCTGTCCACTCGTCGCGCCGGTAAGAGCGCAGCAGGGTAAACTTCAGGATATCGGCAGGGGTGTGCAGCGCGGCTGCAATGTCAGGCGTGCAAAGTGGTGCCAGCGGCGCTGAACAGAGGAACGTCGCCTCCGTGCCGTGCCACGCTCCCCCACCGTAGCGAATGGTGTAATCAAGCCCCTCAGCTGCCGGATCGACGCGATTGTTGTGCGTGGAAAGCTGAAGATCGATATGCGGATAACTGCGACGGAAATCATCCAGCTGTGAGAATAACACCCCAGTGGCAAAGGTCCCCACCACGCCAATTTTCAGCTTCTCCTGCGCCCGATGGTTAGCAAAGCGATCCAGCATGCCTGCGATACGATCGAAGGAGTCATTCAGCACCGGCAGCAGATTCTCGCCTTCGGTGGTTAACATCAACCCGCGCGAAACGCGGACAAACAGCTGGCAGTTAAGGTGTTGTTCCAGTGCCTTCACGTGCTGGCTAATCGCGGAATGGGTCACATTCAGCTCAATCGCGGCATAAGTAAAACTGAGGTGCCTGGCGGCGGCTTCGAACGCCCGAAGCGAATTAAGAGGGAGATAGCTGCGTGTCATGGTCCCTTCCGTTAGAAAAATTAACAGCTAATGCTAAATTTAACCGTTTGTCAGCCTCAGTCAAATCACCCAGACTACGAACGTCTGACGGGCCCGGACATCCCCTTGACTCGCTATTACGGAAGATAACTGATGATGAAAAAATCCCTAAGCTGCGCCCTGCTGCTCAGCGTTGCCTGCTCTGCTTTTGCCGCGCCGATGTCAGAAAAACAGCTGGCTGACGTCGTGGAACGTACCGTTACGCCCCTGATGAAGGCGCAGGCCATACCCGGTATGGCCGTGGCCGTCATTTATCAGGGCCAGCCACACTATTTTACTTTCGGTAAAGCAGACGTTGCGGCGAATAAGCCCGTCACGCCGCAAACCTTATTTGAGCTGGGCTCCGTCAGTAAAACCTTCACTGGCGTGCTGGGTGGCGATGCCATTGCCCGCAAAGAGATTTCGCTGGCCGACCCGGTCACAAAATATTGGCCTGAATTGACGGGCAAGCAGTGGCAAGGCATTCGCCTGCTAGACCTGGCAACCTATACCGCAGGCGGATTGCCGTTGCAGGTACCGGATGCTGTCACCGATAACGCCTCTCTGCTGCGTTTCTACCAGTCCTGGCAGCCAAAGTGGGCCCCGGGTACCACGCGTCTGTACGCCAACACCAGCATCGGTTTGTTTGGCTCACTGGCTGTGAAACTGTCCGGCATGCGCTTCGAGCAGGCCATGGCGGAGCGGGTCTTTAAGCCCCTGAAACTCAACCATACGTGGATAAACGTTCCACACGCTGAAGAGTCGCACTACGCATGGGGTTATCGTGAGGGAAAAGCGGTCCACGTTTCGCCTGGTATGCTGGATGCAGAAGCCTATGGCGTGAAATCTAACGTCAAAGATATGGCGAGCTGGGTGATGGCCAATATGGCACCTGAGACACTCCCGCAGTCCACTCTGCAGCAGGGTATTGCGCTGGCGCAGTCTCGCTACTGGCGCGTGGGTGCCATGTATCAAGGGTTAGGCTGGGAGATGCTCAACTGGCCGGTCGATGCCAAAACCGTGGTGGATGGCAGCGATAATAAGGTTGCACTGGCGCCGTTGCCGGTCGCAGAAGTGAATCCTCCGGCTCCGCCAGTAAAAGCCTCCTGGGTGCATAAAACGGGCTCTACGGGTGGGTTTGGCAGCTACGTGGCGTTTATTCCTGAAAAGCAGATCGGTATTGTGATGCTCGCAAATAAAAGCTATCCGAACCCGGTACGGGTGGAAACGGCTTACCGTATTCTCGAGACGCTACAGTAAACCATTGCCGGGTGGCGGCTTCGCTTACCCGGCGAAACACTCCGCACAATCTTCCGCAATTTCCCTGCTGTCATCTACACTTAACAAAAAACAGTAAGGAAACTCCTATGCGCATTCTGCCTGTTATCGCCGCGGTGACAGCCGCGTTTTTAGTGGTTGCCTGCAGTTCCCCTACCCCTCCCTCCGGCGTCACTGTTGTAAGTAATTTCGACGCTCAACGTTTCCTCGGAACCTGGTATGAAATCGCCCGGCTCGACCATCGGTTTGAGCGGGGGTTAGAGAAAGTCACAGCACATTACAGTTCGATGGACGACGGGGGTATTCAGGTGATCAACCGTGGATACAATCCGGATCGGCAGATGTGGCAACAGTCGACGGGAAAAGCGTACTTTACCGGCGACCCGCGCCGGGCCGCGCTAAAAGTCTCGTTCTTTGGCCCGTTCTATGGCGGGTACAATGTCATCGCCCTCGACAGAGAGTACCGCCATGCGCTGGTCTGCGGGCCGGATCGCGACTATTTATGGATACTCTCCCGCACGCCGACCATTTCGTCAGAGATGAAACAGCAGATGCTGGACGTTGCGACCCGGCAAGGGTTTGATGTGTCAAAACTCATCTGGGTAGAACAACCGCATTAGTGGGCGCTGAGTTTCAGCCCAATAATACCGCACACAATCAACGCGAGGCTGGCGATACGCGCCAGACTCGCCGACTCTCCCAGCAGCAAAATCCCGGTAATCGCTGCGCCCACTGCACCAATGCCCGTCCAGACAGCATAGGCCGTCCCCACCGGCAAAGAGCGCATCGCCCAGGAGAGCAGCACAATACTCACAATCATGGCGGTAACGGTAATCACGCTGGGTGTCAGGCGGGTAAATCCGTGGGTGTACTTCAGACCAATTGCCCAAACCACTTCGAGCAGACCGGCGATAACAAGAATAATCCAGGACATTTCAGGCTCCTTAACTTAACTGCAAGTTGGGGCCGTCCCCGGTGAACGAAACGCTTACGGGTCGTCCCGTAAGGCATAGATTAGGTCACTTATTTTGGTTAACGAACGATTTTTTTTCAATCCCTTTGTGCTGAACCTGTTAAGGCAAGAAATAGCCTCAGTATGGCGCGTAGTTCAGGCATTTATCACTCATCCGACTTCTCTATCATGATGTGCTTTCTGATGGCAGGAAGCCAAACCACTAGCCGACTGCGAATCTATTATGTTCAAAATTCTTTTGATTGACCGATGTCACTTCACACGCGCGGGGTTTGAAGCATGGCTCAATCATTCCGGTTTGTTTCCCGGGCACTTCGTCGTGACCGGGCTGAATAATCTCATCCTCGCCAGAGAGCATATTCTGCAGTGGGATCCATCGGTGGTTATCGCCGATCTGCACGGCTTTATGCAGGACATTCATCATTTCCAGCAGCTTTCTTCCCTGCTGAACGCCAGTGAAAAAGTGCCTTTCATTTTGCTGCAGTCGGGGGAAGATAAAGAGATGGCAGGCTTTCTGTCACAATTCCCGATATGGGCTTCGCTTACCAAAAATGTCGCACTGGAGATGCTGGCGACGGTCATCAACGACGCCCTGACAACTCGCGCAAGCGTTGAGATCCCTGCGGTCGCGGCCCCTCTGCTCACTCGCCAGGAGGAGAAGGTGTTGACGCTGTGGATGGATGGCGCAAGCAATCAGAAGATTGCCACTCACCTGAGTATCAATGGAAAAACGGTCTATACCTATAAGCGAAATATCCGCATGAAATTGCATATGGATACGCGCTTTTCCCCGTTTTTATCTCTGCAGGAATCAGAAAACTGACGGTACGAAACCCGTCCGGGCCCGTACCGTTTTTAAATTACTGCTGAGCTTTTGTTGCCGCGCCGGAGATTGCGCTACCGCCTTCAGAAATGTCCTGACCAACGCCGCGCGTGGTATTACAGGCCGTTAACACTGAAGAAAGTACCAGAACTGAAAAGATCGCTGCAATTGTCTTCTTAACCATAATATCTTCCTTTTATAGCCAGAGTTGTTTTGTGTATAGCAACTTAAGAATAGACAAGATCCCGCCAGTTGACGGAAAAGGAAGCATTTTTAGGAAAATTAGACGGGATTAGCTGGCGGCGTGAGAAATGATATGGCCGAGATCCTGGATATCCTCCCCCATTCCACGTGTGGTATTACAGCCGGAAAGCAACGCGCTGGACAGCGCTAACAGAAGCAGAATTTTAACGGTGCGTTTCATCATCCCTGCCTGCAAAAATCAGGCGCAGCAACGCTGCGCCTTAACACTTACTTCACGCGAGATACGTATTCGCCGGAGCGGGTATCCACTTTGATCACTTCGCCAGTCTGTACGAACAGTGGCACTTTAACCACGGCACCGGTAGACAGTTTCGCTGGCTTACCACCTGTACCGGCGGTGTCACCTTTCAGACCTGGGTCAGTTTCAACGATTTCCAGTTCAACGAAGTTCGGTGGGGTAACCGCGATAGGCTGGCCGTTCCACAGGGTCACGATGCACTCAGCCTGATCCAGCAGCCATTTGTCGCTATCGCCAATGGCTTTAGCGTCAGCAGACAGCTGTTCGAACGTTTCGTTGTTCATGAAGTGCCAGAACTCACCGTCGTTGTACAGGTAAGTCAGGTTCATATCGACAACATCAGCGCCTTCAGCGGAGTCAGTAGACTTGAAGGTTTTTTCGACACGGGTACCGGTCAGCAGGCGGCGCAGCTTAACGCGTGCAAATGCCTGGCCTTTACCTGGTTTAACGAATTCGCTGGCTTCAACCGCATACGGTTCGCCGTCCAACATGATTTTAAGACCAGCACGAAAATCGTTGCTATAGTACGTTGCCATAAGGCCCTCTAAATTTGTTAACTGGTAGCTTAGCCACAAAATGGCGCATATTGTAACCCTAAACACCCCGTCCAGAGAAGATTGGTTATCGCAACTTGCCGATGTAATCACCAGTCCTGATGAATTACTGCGTCTTCTTGAGCTCGAACAGCATACCGATTTGCTGGCTGGCCGGGAGGCGAAGCGGCTTTTCGCCCTGCGCGTTCCCCGCGCGTTTGTTGCCCGTATGGAGAAAGGCAATCCTGACGATCCATTATTAAAACAGACGCTTACCGCACAGGAAGAGTTCATTACGGCACCGGGCTATAGCACCGATCCGCTGGAAGAGCAGAACAGCGTGGTACCCGGTTTGCTGCACAAGTATCTGAACCGTGCGCTGCTGCTGGTGAAAGGTGGCTGTGCGGTAAATTGCCGTTATTGCTTCCGTCGACACTTCCCGTATGCCGAAAATCAGGGCAATAAACGCAACTGGCAGGTCGCGCTGGACTATATCGCCGCCCATTCTGAGCTGGATGAGATCATTTTTTCCGGTGGCGATCCGCTGATGGCGAAAGATCATGAGCTGGACTGGCTGCTGACCCAGCTTGAAGCCATTCCGCATATTAAGCGCCTGCGCATACACAGCCGTCTGCCGATTGTTATTCCGGCACGTATCACTGACGGACTGGTCTCACGCCTGGAGCAGTCCCGCCTGCAGGTGCTGCTGGTGAACCATATCAATCACGCCAATGAAATTGATGATGCATTTCGTGCGGCAATGGTGCGTTTACGCAAGGCAGGCGTGACGCTTCTGAACCAGAGCGTGCTGCTGCGCGGCGTAAATGATAATGCCCGCGTGCTGGCGGACCTCAGCAATGCGCTGTTTGATGCGGGAGTGATGCCCTATTACCTGCACGTGCTGGATCGCGTTCAGGGTGCGGCCCATTTCATGGTGACGGATGAAGAAGCCCGGCAGATCGTGCGTGAACTGTTAACGCTGGTGTCAGGCTATATGGTGCCGAAGCTGGCACGTGAGATTGGCGGTGAACCGAGCAAGACGCCGCTGGATTTGCAGCTAAGACAGAGCTAGTTTCCCCTCAGCCTAACCCTCTCCCGGTGGGAGAGGGAAAAAGGCAATCAGTTCGGGCACTTATAGACCTGGCCATTCATCTGGCTGGCGGTTGGCACGAAGCTGGATAACATTCCCTGCGTCGGGCTGCTTACCCCGTAAATCACGTTGCCACCCATCGCCGCGGCCTGGTTACGCAAGGCATTGGCCGCGCCACGCATAGAGCCGCCCTCTTCGCCGTGCTGACCCGACATCCAGTTGCTTTGCTCACCGGTTGCCGTGCCTAAAAACTGGCACTCGTTACCCGGCTTATCTTCCACAAAGCGAACGCCCTGACCCGCTGCAGTCAGCTCATTGCTGGAGCTACAACCCGCCAGCAGCAATGCTGCTCCTACAATCCCTGCACAGACTTTTACGCGCATGTTATTCCTCGTTTTCAATAAGCTGGACAGTAGTTGTCCGTGTGTAAACCTTATACTAAAAAGATGACCAAAAGAAAAACCTCCGTGCGTTTCTGCGAGATATCAAGCACGAATGGTGCCTTCGCCTCCCCTAAATGAATTCTGATAATCACCCCGCGGATATCGTTTTTTTATGCTTTTTCGTTTTTAGTGACAGGCCACCGGCTTATTTTTTGCGCGTGTGGTGACAGGGAAACATAAAAACAGGAGGCAACATGAGTGAAGTATCCCCGAAACAGGGGAAAGTGACGTGGGTAGGGTATCTCGCTTTCTTTCTAACCATCATTTTCTTTTCTGGCTTTTTCGCCAAAGCCACCGAATGGTGGCGAGTCTTTGATTTCACCGTACTGAACGGCACATTTGGTCAGGTTAACGGCGAAGGCGCCGCAAGCGTCTCTTTTCGCGGCACAGGCGGTACCGGCGCAAAAGATGGCTTTCTGTTTGCGCTGGAACTGGCACCGTCTGTTATTTTGTCGCTGGGCATCATTTCAGTGACCGAAGGGCTGGGCGGGCTGCGGGCGGCACAGCAATTGATGACGCCCGTTTTGAAACCGTTGCTGGGCATTCCAGGCATTTGTTCTCTGGCGCTTATCGCCAATTTGCAAAACACCGATGCGGCTGCAGGTATGACCAAAGAGCTCGCCGATGAAGGCGTTATCAGCGACAGGGAACGAGCGATTTTCGCCACCTTTCAGACCAGCGGTAGCGCAATTATCACCAATTACTTCTCGTCCGGCGCGGCGCTGTTCACCAGCATCACCGTGCCGGTTATCACCCCGCTGGCAGTGATTCTTGTCTTTAAATTTATAGGTGCCAATTTTCTCAGAGCATGGATTGCGCATATGGAAACCCGTCAGATCAAGGAGAGAGAAGATGACCGCCGAAGTGCGTAAAAACCTGATGGATCTCTTTATCGACGGCGCTCGCCGTGGCTTTACCATCGCCACCACCAGCCTGCTGCCAAACGTCGTAATGGCCTTTGTGATCATCCAGGCGCTGAAGGTAACAGGATTGCTGGATATCGTTGGCCGCGTTTGCGAGCCGATTATGGCGCTGTGGGGGCTGCCCGGAGAAGCCGCCACCGTGTTGCTGGCGTCGGTGATGAGCATGGGCGGTGGCGTGGGCGTCTGCGCAAGCCTGGTGGTGGCAGGGTCGCTCAGCGGGCATGACGCCACCGTACTGCTTCCGGCTATCTATCTGATGGGTAATCCGGTGCAAAACACCGGCCGCTGTCTCGGTACGGCAGGGGTAAACCCTAAATACTATCCGCATATTATTGGCGTCTGCGTAATTAACGCTCTGCTCTCTATGTGGGTCATGCAACTGCTGTTCTAAAACAAAAAACCCCGGACAGCGATGCCCGGGGTTTTTTATTAAGAGGTAGCGCCCAACGCCTGATGGCTGCCGGGCGAAGGGGGCAATTACATCATGCCGCCCATTCCACCCATGCCGCCCATGCCACCAGCAGCACCTAAGTCAGGTGCGTCGCCTTTAGGCAGGTCGGTCACCATGCACTCGGTAGTGATCATCAGGCCAGCTACAGATGCCGCATACTGCAGAGCAGAACGGGTCACTTTAGTTGGATCCAGGATACCGAAGTCGATCATGTTGCCGTATTCTTCTGTTGCCGCGTTGTAACCGTAGTTACCTTCGCCCGCTTTCACGTTGTTGGTAACAACAGATGGCTCTTCACCGGCGTTGGAAACGATCTGACGCAGAGGCGCTTCCATCGCGCGCAGCGCAACTTTGATACCCACGTTCTGGTCTTCGTTCTGACCGGACAGGCCAGCCAGTTTGGCGGCAACACGCACCAGCGCAACACCACCACCAGCAACCACGCCTTCTTCTACCGCAGCACGGGTCGCGTGCAGGGCATCGTCAACGCGTGCTTTTTTCTCTTTCATTTCAACTTCGGTAGCCGCACCGACTTTGATTACCGCAACGCCGCCTGCCAGTTTCGCTACGCGCTCCTGCAGTTTTTCACGGTCGTAATCAGACGTTGCTTCTTCAATTTGCTTACGGATCTGAGCAACACGGCCCTGAATAGCGGACTCTTCACCTACGCCATCGATGATGGTGGTGGTGTCTTTGTTGATCACAACACGTTTCGCCTGGCCCAGGTCTTCCAGGGTCGCTTTTTCCAGCTCCATACCGATCTCTTCAGAGATTACAGTACCACCGGTCAGGGTAGCGATGTCCTGCAGCATAGCTTTACGACGGTCGCCGAAGCCAGGTGCTTTAACCGCAGCCACTTTCACGATGCCACGCATGGTGTTAACCACCAGGGTCGCCAGCGCTTCGCCTTCAACGTCTTCAGCGATGATAACCAGTGGCTTGCCTGCTTTCGCAACGGCTTCCAGCACTGGCAGCATTTCGCGGATGTTGGAAACTTTCTTATCTGCCAGCAGGATGAATGGGCTTTCCAGCTCAACAGCGCCAGTTTCTGGCTTGTTGATGAAGTATGGGGACAGGTAACCGCGGTCAAACTGCATACCTTCAACCACGTCCAGTTCGTCTTCCAGACCGGTACCGTCTTCAACGGTGATCACGCCTTCTTTACCGACTTTGTCCATCGCTTCAGCGATCAGTTTACCTACGGTTTCGTCGGAGTTAGCGGAGATGGTACCTACCTGAGCAATCGCTTTAGAGTCAGAGCATGGTACGGACAGCGCTTTCAGTTCTTCAACAGCGGACGCGACAGCTTTGTCGATACCACGTTTCAGATCCATTGGGTTCATGCCCGCAGCAACGGCTTTCAGACCTTCAGTGATGATTGCCTGCGCCAGTACGGTCGCGGTGGTGGTACCGTCGCCCGCAGCGTCGTTCGCTTTAGAGGCCACTTCTTTCACCATCTGCGCGCCCATGTTTTCGAACTTGTCTTCCAGCTCGATTTCACGTGCAACGGAAACACCATCTTTGGTGATGGTTGGCGCGCCGAAGGATTTATCCAGCACTACGTTACGGCCTTTCGGGCCCAGGGTGACTTTCACTGCGTCTGCCAGTACGTTTACGCCGCGGAGCATTTTTACACGAGCGTCGTTACCGAATTTTACGTCTTTAGCTGCCATGTTCTTATTTCCTCAAATTCGTACAGTTTCGTGCGTTAATTACGCTTCAACAATTGCCAGAATGTCGCTCTCGGACATGATCAACACTTCTTCATTGTCGATCTTCTCGGATTTCACGCCGTAGCCATCGTTGAAAATGACGATGTCACCAACTTTAACGTCCAGTGGCTGCACAGTTCCGTTTTCCAGGATGCGGCCCTTACCGACAGCGATGATTTCGCCACGCGTTGATTTTGCTGCTGCAGAACCCGTCAGAACGATGCCGCCAGCAGACTTGGTTTCAACTTCTTTACGTTTGACGATCACACGATCATGTAACGGACGAATACTCATTGATAGCTCTCCTTTGAGAAAGTCATTATCAGTTATGGATGACGCCGGGCCGCACACGGTTTTCCGGCTAGTGCCCTGAGAGATGGGGATAGCTTTTTACCCCTTCAAGGGGGAGTCGAAAAAAAATTTGCGAAAGTGTTACCATCGGCTCTCTTTGAATGGTGGCGGGACGATGTCAATGAGTGGACTCAAACAGGAGTTGGGGCTGGCGCAGGGGGTCGGCCTGCTCTCAACCTCCTTGTTAGGAACAGGGGTGTTTGCGGTGCCCGCACTGGCGGCGTTGGTTGCCGATAATAACAGCCTGTGGGCGTGGCCGGTGCTGATTGTGCTGGTGTTCCCGGTTGCGATCGTGTTCGCCATTCTGGGAAGGCATTTTCCCAGCGCGGGCGGCGTGGCGCACTTTGTCGGCATGGCGTTTGGCCCACGACTGGAGCGCGTCACCGGCTGGCTGTTCCTTTCCGTCATTCCGGTTGGTCTGCCTGCGGCGTTGCATATCGCAACCGGCTTTGGGCAAGCGCTCTTCGGCTGGCATGACGAAGCACTGCTGCTGGCTGAGCTGGGTACGCTGGCTATCGTCTGGTGGGTGGGCTCACGCGGGGCCAGTTCCAGCGCTAACCTGCAGACGATCGTCGCGGTGCTGATTGTCGCGCTCATCGCCGCTATCTGGTGGGCGGGAGATATTCGCGTCGAGGAGATCCCCTTCCCGGCCATCACCGATATCAATCATGCGCAGCTCTTCGCTGCGCTGTCAGTCATGTTCTGGTGTTTTGTCGGTCTGGAAGCGTTCGCCCATCTGGCGTCGGAGTTTAAGCATCCCGAGCGCGATTTTCCGCGAGCCCTGATGATTGGCCTGTTGGTCGCAGGCACGGTTTACTGGGCCTGTACTGTGCTGGTGCTGCACTTCGACGCCTTTGGCGCAGATAAAGCAGCCGCCGCTTCGCTGCCGGGTATCGTGGTGCAACTGTTTGGCGTAAAAGCGCTGTGGGTGGCCTGTGTGATTGGCTATCTGGCCTGTTTTGCCAGCCTCAATATTTACATCCAGAGCTTTGCGCGGCTGGTGTGGTCTCAGGCGCGTAATAAACCGCAGAGCCGTCTTGCGCAGTTGTCTAAACGGCAGTTGCCGTTAAATGCGCTGAATCTCGTGCTGGGAAGTTGCGTCGTGAGCACGTTGTGCATTTACGCGCTTAAGATCAATCTGGATGCGCTAATCATCTATGCCAACGGCATATTTATTATGATCTACCTGCTGTGCATGCTGGCGGGTTGTCGTCTGTTGAAGGGTCGCTATAAAGCACTGGCCGTTGTCGGGGGAGTGCTTTGCCTGCTGTTGCTGATGATGGTGGGATGGAAGAGTATGTACGCCGTCGTCATGCTGGCAGGGCTGTGGGTGGCGCTTTAGTCGCGCCCGGTAAGCGAAGCGTCACCGGGCAAAGACATTACCGATCGTCTTTATGATCCAAACGGTCGTGTTGGTCATCCTTACGCTGGTATTCCCCTTCAAACGTATCACCCGGGCCGGTGCTGAATCCGCCGCCCGGCATCCGGCTAAAGCGCAGATGCGGCAGCAGCTTCATGGTCAGGTGTTTTTGCACCGGCGGCAACAGCAGCAGCAGACCGAGGAAGTCGGTGAAGAAGCCCGGCAGGATCAGCAGCAGACCGGCAATAATCAGCGATACGCTTTTGATCATCTCGGCCGCCGGGCTCTCGCCTGCGGCCATCTTCTGCTGCATTAACAGGAAATTTTTGAAACCCTGATTACGCACCAGCGACATGCCGATGACGGAGGTGAAAATCACCAGAATCAGCGTCAGCAGGACGCCCAGCACATGGGCGACCTGGATAAAAATCGAAATCTCAATGTAAACATAGAGAAAGAAAGCAATAAACGGTATCCAGCGCACTGGCATCTCCTGTGTGGCAGGTGCCTTTTGGCCCCTGTCTGAATGTGTTCGCGACACGCGTCTGTAAGAGATGAGGACGGTTAGCTAAAATTCAATCGGTTTGCACGGATATTTTTTTTGGAAATATTAAAGCGGTGACCCATTTCACAGATTAATAATTATCATGGAATCGGGTCGATAATAAGTGATCCAGCTTACGGCAATTCGCTATCATCAGCATATGATCTCGAGCAATTGGCCGATTGAGGGAATAATCGTCGGTCAGAAAATATTCAAAACCACATAAATACTGTGTGTTTAGTACAATCCATCGGCAGCTTGAAAAGAAGGTTCACATGTTAAACAACATTCGTATCGAAGAAGACTTGTTGGGTACCAGGGAAGTTCCAGCGGATGCCTACTACGGTGTCCACACTCTGAGAGCGATTGAAAACTTCTACATCAGCAACAGCAAAATCAGCGACATTCCTGAGTTTGTCCGTGGCATGGTGATGGTGAAGAAAGCGGCAGCGCTGGCAAACAAAGAGCTGCAAACCATTCCTAAAAGCGCGGCAAATGCGATTATCGCGGCCTGCGATGAAGTGCTGAACAACGGCAAATGCATGGACCAGTTCCCGGTTGACGTCTATCAGGGCGGCGCGGGCACCTCCGTCAACATGAACACCAACGAAGTACTGGCAAATATCGGCCTGGAGCTGATGGGCCACCAGAAAGGTGAATACCAGTACCTGAACCCGAACGATCACGTCAACAAATGTCAGTCCACTAACGACGCCTACCCAACCGGCTTCCGCATCGCGGTTTATGCCTCCGTTGTGAAACTGGTCGACGCCATCAACCAGCTGGGCGACGGTTTCCAGCGCAAAGCGGTTGAGTTCCAGGACATTCTGAAAATGGGGCGTACCCAGTTGCAGGACGCGGTACCAATGACCCTCGGTCAGGAATTCCACGCGTTTAACGTGCTGCTGAATGAAGAAACCAAAAACCTGCTGCGCACCTCCGAGCTGCTTCTGGAAGTGAACCTGGGCGCCACCGCCATCGGTACACGTCTGAACACGCCGGACGGTTATCAGCAGCTGGCGGTTCAGAAACTGGCTGAAGTCTCTAACCTGCCGGTCGTACCTGCAGAAGATCTGATTGAAGCCACCTCCGACTGCGGCGCCTACGTCATGGTACACAGCGCCCTGAAACGTCTGGCGGTGAAACTGTCCAAAATCTGTAACGACCTGCGCCTGCTCTCTTCCGGCCCACGCGCTGGCCTGAACGAAATCAACCTGCCAGAACTGCAGGCCGGTTCGTCCATCATGCCAGCGAAAGTGAACCCGGTAGTGCCAGAAGTGGTGAACCAGGTTTGCTTCAAGGTTATTGGTAACGATACGACCGTAACCATGGCCTCTGAAGCCGGTCAGCTGCAGCTGAACGTCATGGAGCCCGTGATTGGCCAGGCGATGTTCGAATCTATCCACATCCTGACTAACGCCTGCTATAACCTGCTGGAAAAATGCATCAACGGCATTACCGCGAATAAAGAAGTCTGCGAAGGTTACGTGTACAACTCCATCGGGATCGTCACCTACCTTAACCCGTTCATCGGCCACCATAACGGCGACATCGTCGGTAAAATTTGCGCCGAAACCGGTAAGAGCGTGCGTGAAGTCGTACTGGAGCGCGGACTGTTGACCGAAGCCGAGCTGGACGATATCTTCTCCGCCCAGAACCTGATGCACCCGGCATATAAAGCGAAACGATACACCGATGAAAGCGAACAGTAACCGTTCAGGCTAAGCTTCCGAAAGGCACGTCACTTGTGACGTGCCTTTTTTCTTTTTAGGCGTTACCAAAATACAACAATTCAATATCAACTTGTTAATAAGCAAGGCAGGTCCTTATGTTTGGAGCAGAACTCGTCATCGTCCTGTTGGCGATTTATTTGGGAGCAAGACTCGGGGGTATCGGCATCGGTTTTGCCGGCGGTCTCGGGGTGCTCGTTCTTACCCTTATCTTTCAGATTAAACCCGGCGCAATCCCGTTTGACGTTATCGAAATCATCATGGCAGTTATTGCCGCTATCGCCGCCATGCAGGTGGCTGGCGGTATGGACTACCTGGTAAGTCTGGCGGAGCGTATGCTGCGCCGTCATCCTAAATACATTACCTTCCTTGCCCCGCTGGTGACCTGGTTCATGACCATTCTCGCCGGTACCGGTCACACTGCCTTTTCCACGCTGCCGGTGATTACCGAAGTGGCGAAAGAACAGGGTATCCGTCCCTCTCGCCCGCTCTCTATTGCGGTAGTGGCGTCCCAGATTGCGATTACCGCCTCGCCTATCTCCGCGGCAGTGGTGTTCTTCGCCGGAATCCTGGAACCCATGGGTGTGAGCTATCTGACGCTGCTGGCGATCTGTATTCCGGTAACGTTGATTGCAGTCATGATCACCGCCGTGCTGTGTAACTTCCTCGGCGCTGAACTGAAAGACGATCCGGTTTATCAGGAACGTCTGGCCAAGGGCGAAGTGAGCTTGCGCGGTAGCCAGGTCTTCAAACTGAAGCCGCATGCGAAACGCTCCGTGGTGCTGTTCCTGATCGGTATCGTGGCGGTGATGTTCTACGCGACGGCCATCAGTGACACAGTAGGCCTCATCCAGAACCCGGTTCTGCCGCGTAACGAAGCGATTGTGGTATTCATGCTAACCATCGCAACCCTGATCAGTATCACCTGTAAAATCGATACCAGCGAAGTGCTGAATGCCAGCACCTTTAAATCCGGTATGAGCGCCTGCGTGTGCGTGCTGGGTGTGGCATGGCTCGGTGATACCTTCGTAAAAGCGCACATCAGCGATATCCAGACCGTTGCGGGTGACCTGCTGCACAACTACCCATGGCTGCTGGCGGTGGTACTGTTCTTTGCCGCGACCCTGCTTTATTCTCAGGCTGCCACGACCAAGGCGCTGATGCCTGCGGCTCTGATGCTGGGCGTAACGCCACTGACGGCCATTGCCTCGTTTGCTGCCGTTTCTGCCCTGTTCGTTCTGCCCACTTATCCAACCCTGCTGGCGGCGGTTGAAATGGATGACACCGGTTCAACCCGCATCGGTAAGTATGTGTTTAACCATGCGTTCCTGATCCCGGGTGTGGTCGCGATTACACTGTGCGTGATCCTCGGCTTTATCATCGGCGGCGTCGTGCTGTAAACCATTTCGGGTTGTAAAAATAGTTAAAATCGGGCCGCTCTGCGGCCCGTTTCATTAATGACCAATCGCCTTGCGTGATATAGTGACCACTTTCGTGATGAGGAGGTCGACTTGTGAACACGCCTGATGCTGTTGTCGTATTGTGTACCGCCCCTGATGAAGCTTCCGCCCAGGATCTCGCCGCCAAAGTAATGGCCGAAAAACTGGCTGCCTGTGTGACCATCCTCCCCGGAGCGACCTCCCTTTATTACTGGGAAGGCAAACTGGAGCAGGAGTATGAAGTCCAGATGTTGCTCAAAACCAACCCGGCAAACCAGCAGGCGCTTCTTGACTGCCTCAAATCTCATCATCCTTACCAAACTCCGGAACTGCTGGTATTGCCAGTGCTCCACGGTGATAACGATTATCTCTCATGGCTCAACGTTTCCTTACGCTGATCCTGCTGCTGTGCAGCACGTCAGTCTTTGCCGGGTTGTTTGACGCGCCCGGCCGTTCGAACTTTATTCCTGCCGATCAGGCATTTGTTTTCGATTTCCAGCAAAACCAGCATGACCTCAACCTCACCTGGCAGGTGAAAGAGGGCTATTACCTGTATCGTAAGCAGGTCAGTATCACACCCGCTCAGGCAAGCGTGGGCGCGCTGCAACTGCCTGCGGGAGAATGGCACGAGGATGAGTTTTACGGCAAAAGCGAGATTTATCGCCAGCACTTAAGCGTGCCCGTAACGGTGCAACAGGCAGACAAAGGCGCTACGCTCACCGTCACTTACCAGGGCTGTGCCGATGCAGGCTTCTGCTATCCCCCAGAAACCAGGGTCGTTCCGCTTAGTGAAGTTAAAGCGTCTGCCGCCAACGTTGCTCCTCTTCCTGCAGAGGTCAAGCGTGAAGGTGAGCCTGCGTCAGACCTCCCTTTCTCCGCACTCTGGGCCTTGCTGATTGGTATCGGCATCGCCTTCACGCCATGCGTACTGCCGATGTACCCGTTGATCTCCGGGATAGTGCTGGGCGGAAAACAGCGTCTTAGCACCGCCCGCGCGCTACTGCTTGCCTTTATTTACGTGCAGGGAATGGCGTTAACCTATACGGCACTCGGCCTCGTGGTTGCGGCGGCCGGCTTACAGTTCCAGGCGGCTCTTCAGCACCCTTATGTCCTTATCGGCCTGTCGGTGGTATTTATCCTGCTGGCATTGTCGATGTTTGGCCTGTTCACCCTGCAACTGCCGTCTTCCCTGCAAACCCGCTTAACGCTGCTCAGCAACCGCCAACAGGGGGGGTCAGCGGGTGGCGTGTTTGCGATGGGAGCTATCGCCGGGCTGATTTGTTCGCCCTGCACCACTGCTCCGCTTAGCGCGATTCTGCTCTATATCGCCCAGAGCGGTAATATGTGGCTTGGCGGCGGTACATTGTACCTTTACGCGCTTGGGATGGGTCTGCCGCTGATCCTGGTCACGGTATTTGGCAACCGCCTGCTGCCGAAGAGCGGGCCGTGGATGGAGACGGTGAAAACCGCGTTTGGCTTTGTCATTCTGGCGCTGCCGGTCTTCCTGCTGGAGCGTATTGTCGGTGACGTCTGGGGGATGCGCCTGTGGGCGATGCTCGGCGTAGCGTTCTTCTCCTGGGCGTTTATCGTCAGTCTGGGGGCAAAAAGCGCGTGGATGCGTCTGGTACAAATCGTCCTGCTCGCCGCTGCGCTGGTGAGCGTGCGTCCACTTCAGGATTGGGCATTTGGCACGCCAGTGGCTCAGAACCAGGCGCATCTGAATTTCATCCAGATTAAGAACGTGGATGATCTTAACCAGGCTCTGGCGCAGGCGCGCGGCAAACCGGTGATGCTCGATCTCTACGCAGACTGGTGCGTTGCCTGCAAAGAGTTTGAAAAGTACACCTTTAGCGACCCGCAGGTGCAAGGTGCGCTAAACGGGACCGTTCTGCTTCAGGCAAACGTGACCGCCAACAATGCGCAGGATAAAGCCCTGCTGAAGCAACTTAACGTGCTCGGGCTGCCGACCATTCTGTTCTTCAATCAACAGGGTGAAGAACAGCCAGGGCAGCGTGTGACCGGGTTTATGGACGCGGCGGCTTTCAGCGCGCATTTGCGCGATCGCCAACCGTAAACAACACTTTAAACGGGACAACCGTTGGGAATAACGGAGGAGAGAACCGTGCAACGCGAAGACGTACTGGGACAAGCCCTGCAATTACTTGAGATTCAAGGGATCGCCAGCACCACGCTTGAGATGGTAGCCGACCGTATCGATTACCCTCTGGATGAGCTTACGCGCTTCTGGCCCGATAAAGAGGCGCTGCTTTATGATGCCCTGCGCTACCTCAGCCAGCAGGTTGATATCTGGCGCAGGCAGCTGATGTTGAATGAAGAGCTGACCGCCGAACAGAAGCTGCTGGCGCGCTATACCGCGCTGACGGAATGTGTAAGTAACAACCGCTATCCGGGTTGTCTGTTTATCGCAGCCTGCACGTACTACCCCGATCCAGGCCATCCGATCCATCAGCTGGCGGATCAGCAAAAACGGGCGGCGCACGACTTCACCCACGAACTGCTGACAACGCTTGAAGTGGATGATCCGGCAATGGTGGCAAAGCAGATGGAGCTGGTGCTGGAAGGCTGCCTGAGCCGTATGCTGGTAAACCGTAGCCAGGCCGATGTGGATACCGCTCACCGCCTGGCAGAGGACATCCTGCGCTTTGCCCAGTGCCGCATGGGCGGCGCGTTGACCTAAGCCAGCACCCCAGCCCAGGCTGAGACAAGCAGGCACAACGCCATCAGCCGCTGAAATCGCACCATCGCCACGGTGGTGCGAAAGAATTTATTTACCGCCTTCCCCAGCCACGCCCAGCACATCAGACACACCACCGAGATGGCCAGGAACCACAGCGCCATCAGCGCTATATCCCGCAGCGCGTGCTCGCTTGCAGGGGCAAACAGGCTGACAACCGCCAGCGCCATCATCCAGGTTTTCGGGTTTACGATCTGCAACAGGGCTGCAGCTTGCGCGGTAAACCGGGTATGAGTCTTCGCAGAGAGGTTTGCTGCAGGCGCGTTAAATAGCTGCCAGCTCATCCAGCTTAGCCATAACACCCCTGCCCAGCTCATCATCTGACGAATCAGGGGATACTGGCGAAGCACTTCCCCTGCACCGGCACCTGAAACCAGCACAATCATGCTCGCCGCCATGCATCCTCCAAGAATGGCCGGAACGGTTTTTTTGATGCCGAAGTGCTGGCTGTTGGTGAGAATGAGGATATTGGTCGGCCCTGGCGTTATCGAAGCGACAAAGGCAAACAGCAGAAAAGGTATTGTACTCACAGGTGGCTCCTTATTATCAGAGCCATCAATGTGCCGCTATTTTCTGGAAACGTCTGGAAGGTTTGTGCACAGCCGACGGTAATAGGCAGGCGATATACGGTATGCTCGCTGGAACCAGCGTCCAAGGTGGCTTTGGTCGGCAAAGCCTACCGCCGATGCCACATCCACGGGCAGCTCACCATGAGCCAGCAACTGGCGAGCTTTTGCAAGGCGTAGCTGAATAAGCCACGCGTGCGGTGCCAGGTGAAACTCGCGTTTAAAACAGCGCGTCAGCGTGAAGCGGTCGGTTCCCGTCTCACGTGCCAGATCCGACAACCCGACGTTTTCATCCATATGCGCGTAGAGGTAATCGCGTGCACGATGCGCGACGGCAGCGCTTTGCCGTTGAGACGGGAGCCGCTTACGCCAGTGGCAGTGGGCGGTGATCTGAGAGAGCAGATTATCCATCGCGCTCTGCTGAACGATTTTCATCTCCGCGTTATGCAGTGTGGCAAAGGTCTCACCGATGCTACGTACCAGCCGTGGCTCGCGCGTCAGCGTTTGAGAAAAGTGCAGTGAATAGCTGTCGGGCGTAGCGTCATATAATCCGCGCAGCGTACGTGTTAGCCATTGTTCATCCAGATAAAAGGTAAGATAGGTAAAGCCGCCTTCTACAGGTGCGTCACCATCATGGATCTCACCCGGCTCCAGTAAAAACGCATCCCCCGGTTGGCTACGATGACGCACACGGCGGCAGTGAAACTGCTGAGTACCCGAAAGGGTGATCCCTACCAGATAGCTGTCGTGCCAGTGCGGATCGTAGGCATGCCCTTCGAAGTGCGCTTTAATCGTCTCAATGCCCGTCTCTGCATGCTGACGCAGCTCAAGCCAGTCGTTCGCCATACTGCCCTCC
The DNA here is from genome assembly GCF_028737495.1 of Enterobacter cloacae complex sp. 2022EL-00981. Taxonomy (NCBI): domain Bacteria; kingdom Pseudomonadati; phylum Pseudomonadota; class Gammaproteobacteria; order Enterobacterales; family Enterobacteriaceae; genus Enterobacter; species Enterobacter cloacae complex sp. 2022EL-00981. The sequence continues at coordinate 14,409 of NZ_JAQZRK010000021.1, read as the reverse complement.
TCTTACTATCAGCATTGCTGCAGTGAACGGGTTCTGTCTGGAAGATTTGTGCACTTTCGTCGCATAAACCGACAGATTGCCGCAAACTTAAGCAGTTGAACAGCTTTTCCCTAAATAATGTTGACGCTCGGGCAGGATTGCGGTTTAATGCGCTCCGTTGCCCGGATAGCTCAGTCGGTAGAGCAGGGGATTGAAAATCCCCGTGTCCTTGGTTCGATTCCGAGTCCGGGCACCACTCATTTATAACCCTCGCTTCGGCGGGGGTTTTGCTTTTTGAGTCAACAACTTGTTGGTTTACCAGTAGTTACCTCTTTTTAATTTCCTCCGGCCCCGCTTCCCGGTGGTACAGAAAGGTGGTACAAAATGGGCATTATGATACAGCCAACAAAAAACCGTTTCGGCGTTTACCTCGTCCGTAAGGCCGTCCCCAAACACCTGCAAGGCATCCTAAATAAACGTGAGATCAAGTTCACCCTTGATACCAAAGACGTGAGGGAGGCCAGAGAACGTGCACCCGCAAAAATCATTCAGATCGACATGATGCTTAGGCTGGCAGAAAAGCAGCTTGAAGCGGAAGAGTCCTTAACTGATGCCGATATAGAGATGATCGCTGGTGTATGGGCTTCACGTACCATGCAGAATGGCGAGCTAATCCGGGATCGATACCTCGTTGAAGATGTTCTCGATGGTAAAACAGGAATGTTCCACTCGCCGGAAAACGACATCATTCACGACTGGCTGGAAGACCGCGAACGCAAGCCCCGCTACAAGTCAGAAACATGGCAGGCAGAACGTGACGAATCCATCTGCAAACTGATGGTTGTAGAGCTGGATGAAGCTCTGGAATACACGCCCCTCATTCTCACCCCGGCCTGGCGAATCCGTCTGGCATGGCGACTGGCTGAACGGCGTAGCGATATCACCAATGCTTACCTTCTGAATCTTCGCCCCCAGCACTACGCCAGAAGCAAAGGTCTGGACGCCCTTCCCGCAGAAAGACCCGAAACTCTCACCTTCGCAGACCTGTTCGAACGCTATAAAGATCACGTTATGCGTCATGAACCACTGCGTGCAGAAAGTCGGATTATCGCCTACACAACATCGGCAAATCGCTTCATTGAGTTTATTGGGCAGAAGGCCGTAGAGGACATCACCGTTACTGACCTCGCCGACTTCCGTAACCTGCTCGAAAAGCTCCCATCCCGTCCTTCTAAGGCGGTACGGTTACTGCCACTGCACAAGCAGGTGGACGCTGAAGGTGAAAAAATCAGCCCTGTCCGTGTTGAAAATATGCTTAAAGAGCTGTCGTCGGTCTTTCGCGTCGCGGTAGAGGACGGCAAGCTAACTGAGAACCCGTTAGGCAAGCTGAAGAAACGTAAGGTCGTCGCTGGCCCGGCAGTCGTCAGGTCTTTCAGTCGCGATGAAATCAGCCGTATCTTCTCTCTGCCCGTCTTCCACGGTGAAGAAACGCCGTATGGAGCTATGGCGTACTGGATACCGATAATTCTCTACTACTGCGGTGCCCGCGTTGAGGAAATCGCCCAGCTCCGTAAGGGTGACATCGTGGAGGTGGACGGTACACCCTGCTTCAGGCTGACAATGGGTGAAGGCCAGTCGATCAAGATGGGTAACACACGCCAGTTCCCGATACATAGCCACCTGATTGAGCTGGGCTTCCTTGATTTCGTGCAGTCCAGCACCAATCAGCTCTTTGCCGATAAGTCCGAAGTGAACCGGAAATATTCATACAACTACGGTCGCTGGTGGGGGAACTACATTCGGGAACACGGCCTGACGCGGCAGGGCATCAAGCCGACCCACAGCTTCCGCCATACGCTCGTTACGCTATGCCGGGATCTGAACATTCGCGAGGAAATCCAGGACAGCATTCTCGGACATAACGAAAATTCATCTGACAGAGCGAAGGCCAGTCACGGTTATGGTGAAACAAGCGTACAGGCCCAGCGTAGCGTCATCGAGCAAATTCCAAGGCTGAATCTTCAGCGGAGCCACACTTAACTTACTTTTACCAGACAATCCGGGCATCCGTGCCCGGTAAATCAGAATGGATAAACCTGTGTTTCACGCTGAGTATGATCGGTAACGATAGCCTTGACGTCATAGCCGCTCAGGAGCCACAGGAGGTCACGCATGATGAAATCTGCCCGGTCATAGGTGAGGCCGCCCCGGTAGTCCTTCACATGCTTGTAGACGGCTTCGGTGATGGCTGCCGGGAGTTCATCCAGCTCAGTATCAATCGCACAGTTATAGCCAGTGGCACGTTTCTCGTGATCGATAATCAATCTTAGGTAATTCATAGGTATTCTCCTGTGAGTGCCGATTCGTGCCGGGGTGTCGCTGGGCGATATCACCGTCAGGGCAACGAATAAGGCGGATACGGCATCTTAGCGTGCCGATTATTAGTCTATTTTCATAAAGTCACCATGAAGGTTCATTCAGAAAGAGTTTACTAATATGCTGAATAATCGGCACTAAACTACTTCGAATTAGCCGGTATGCCCTCCCTGCCAGCGTTATGCGTCAGCAGAGAGGAACAAACAATCGGCACTACACGGTCAGCTTCACCGACTCAAACACGCGTGGCATGTCGGCAGTGAGAGCAATCCCACGGAAACCGGCCTTACTGTCACGACGAAGCTTGGTGAAGCCACGTTCAGCCATCTTTTTGTTAAAGACACGTTGGGTCATACGCCATTCATTGCCCTCGCAGGCAAACGTCTGGAATGCCTGGTAAAGTTCCGTCGCCGGGGTGTAGGCGTCAGGCTGAAGGATACAGCCGCTCAGGAACTCACCCAGCAGGTCGCTCTCTTCGCGGTAATCGTCGTTAGCCTTGACTACTGCGGCCGGGAGGGAGCGCTTGAGGCCGTGCTCCTGCCACTCTGCGACCCCCTCCAGCGCCCAGTTAAGGATGCCGGGCAGTTCAGCCAGCAAACGAGCCGGAAGCGTCGGGTCCGCCTGTTCCGCCGAGAACTGAGCCGCGAAAGGGATGAGGCACATACGACGCCACATTCCGTGTGACATATCGTGAATCGCAGGTTTATGGTTGCCGATAATCACCAGCGAGAACTGAGCGGTGAACTCAATTTCATGCTTGCCGTAGACCTGACGGGCAACCAGCGTGTCGCCCCCGGTCATCGACTTAATGAGCATGTCATCGAAGCGACCACCTTCGGGCAGCTCGTTGGCAACAACCAGACGTTTACCGGGCAGTTTGGCGAGTGACGCATTGGGACCACCAACGCTGCGGTTAGCCATCAGGACGTCACTGTTAATCTGCGTCGCGTAGCTCCCCATCAGGGCCTGAATAATCTGGATGAACGTCGATTTACCGTTGCTGCCGTGACCGTAGAAGAAAAACAGGAGTTGTTCATCGGTCCGGCCCGTCAGCATGTAGCCCACAAGACGCTTCAGAAAGGCAGCCAGCTCGGCATCACCGCAGGTAATCTCTGCAAGGAACCGCAGCCACAGAAGACTGGCCGCTTTCGGGTCATATTCCACCGGGCAGACACTGGTAATCAGGTCCTGACGGCGGTTTTCACGGTAGCGCTGCATCTTGAGGTCAATCACACCGTTTTTGACACGAACGAGCATCGGGTCGGCGTCCAGTTCCACCGTGCGAATCTCCACCTTCGGTTTGACCAGCTCGATCATCGCCTTCATGAGTCCCAGGTTATGCAGGCGATTGGCATAGGCAACCTGGTCCGCTCCACGCTTACGGATATTCTCGTCATCGGATGCGATCATTACCTGACCTTCGGCAAGCACCGCAGCGGCAGTCCGCTTGGCAAACTCCAGCACCTGCACTCCGGCCGGAACCCAGCTGTGCTCTACCCACTGGATAAACGCATCGGTTTCACGGATATACCGCAGATCGGGTCCGTAGAGACGGGCCATACGGTTGGCATTACCGGTATCGTTGAAGCTTTCAGACCCACAGGCACCAGGCAGTAGCGGCTTGATGACCTCAAACTTCGGCGTGAACACAGCGAGCAGAGCCATAAAGTCACCACCACCACGGAGATAGCTGTCAATATCACCGCCCCGCTCCGGCACGATAATGTGACGGGCATCGAATTTCTGGCGGTAACGGTCCCCAGCGTCGTCATTGTCGAAGAAGGTAATCACCTCGCGGCCCAGCGATTTGATGAACCCCACCTGTTCACTACTGATGGAGCCAATAGAAGCCAGTACCGGGCCATCATACACTTCCATCAACGCCAGTCGGTCATTCTCACCTTCGACCAGTGCGATGGCACCAGAACGTTCCAGCGAGTCCTGTCCGTACCAAAAAGCACCTGATAACCAGTACCGCTTCGGCTGCTGGAACTTAAAATTACCAGTGGGATCTTTAAAGGTGAAACGGACGCCCCTCCCATCGACGAAATGCGGGTAGACATACACCCCGGCAGGTGCAAAATCTACTAGGCGACCATTCTGGAGGCGGGCCATTCCTGTTTCCAGAATTTCCTCTTCGCTGAAACGCTCACGTAGTGCCGCTACAAGCCCGCCATCAGCATATCCGACCTTAGTCACCATCAAAGTTTTAACGTTATGACCCCGCGTTACCGTCTGATATACGAGTGCATCCATCTTACCGAGCAGATTTCGGTGATAATACTCAGCGGTTGCCGCGTTGATTTCTGCCACCCGCTCCAGATTACGGGTATCCGGCTCTGGTTCTGCCTGGACGACTGTCGCCGGAGTATATGGTTCGAACTCCATTTTTGTGATAGCGCTTGCTGCTTCCACCGGTGATGACAGGTCACAGAGTTTCATCACCAGGTCAATCACGCTGGAGTGGTCGCCGCAGGAATAGCAGTGTGCCTGATTGGTGTCGGTGTGCAGGCGGAAGCAGTTATGATGACCACAGAGCGGACAGGTGTCATCTTCAGGTATAACGCAATCAGTGCCGTAGGATTTGGTGCCGAGACCAGTGACGTTAGTGAAAACGTCAGGGATAGGGAGAGCATTAAGCTCATCAAACTTGAGCAACATTGTAATAACCAGGCTGTTTTATCGGACACAGCCAAGACCATCAGGGTGCGGAGCCCAGATCACCGTATGTGACCATCCTGTTCGGACCGCGATGAAGAGACTAACCTGGTGGAGTACGCCTTGTAAATAGCCGCCACGACAGGGGATATGGTGGATTCATCGATTTGGTTGTTATATAAAACGGATCGAAGAGTGTAACTAAATGTATCTATTCGGTGAGTAATACGCTGCCGTGCCGATTCCTGCCGGAAGGTGCCTAGTCGCTTTCCCCACTATATCAATAAAAGCTGCAAGCAGACCCCAGCGAGTGCCGATTTTTAGGCATATTAGTAAAACTATTCTGTGAAATCTCTCATGTAGACTTTATGAAAAAGACTTAAGAATCGGCACTGGAGGTCCTCCGTTTCCTCATTATCAGCACCCCGTCAGTGAAATTGCCCACAGCAGCGCCCGACAGAAATCAGCACTAATCGGCATTCAATTATCCGCAGCCCCTCAGGTACAAGAAACGTGCATACAACCCACAGGAGAAAACTATGCACGACATCATCAATGAAGCCCGCGAGCTGCTGACGGCACGGCTCTACCGCAATGAATCACTGGGGTCCCCGAGTGAAACTGAGAGCTACCTCGCCCTCCAGCTTGGCGACCGTGAGCACGAGGTCTTTGCCGTCATCTTCCTCGACTCGCAGAACCGCGTTATTCAGTACCGGGAGATGTTTCACGGCACGATATCGTCCACCAGCGTCTACCCCCGCGAGATAGCCCGCTTAGCGCTTCGTCTGAACGCCGCTGCGGTCATCTGCTCCCATAACCATCCCTCGGGCCACCCTGAGCCGTCAGCGGCTGACAGGGCCATTACCGGACGTATAAAGGACGCGATGGAACTAATTGATGTCCGTGTGCTGGATCACATTGTCGTCGGTGGTGGGCGGACCGTATCGTTCGCTGAGAGGGGCTGGCTATGAGCTGCATACTGCCGTTACAGCGTAGTTTCATCGGGATACTGGAGAAGCACCGTAAGCCGGGCGAGTGCATCCTCAACTTCCGCTCACCGGATTATTCGCCAGAAAGTGGTTACCGCCCGGTTGAAATCCGCCTGGTCGGTGACACTGGCAGCGAAACTTCACAGCTTACTATCGGACAGGCGTCTACGAGGTGAAACCATGAACTGGAAATCGTTACTCGTTGAAGCTCTGATTATGGCAATCACGACCTTTGCCACCGTGTTCTTCCGGGGAATGGCATCCCGCTATGCCTCCGACGAAGATATCTACTGTTAACCCCACACAAATAGCCCATGCCCGTGCGACAAACGGAGAACCCCCGGCAATGCTTGTCACACGGGGTTGTTTTCGGGATTTGATACGTTTCTCTTACAGGGTCTTTGAGCCTATCAGGAGGCCATCATGGCAATTATAGGATACGCCCGTGTTTCGACTACGGGGCAGTCGCTGGAGCAGCAACTGACGGCACTGACAGAGTGCGAAAAAGTTTTTCAGGAAAAAATCAGCGGCAGTAAAACGGATAGGCCACAGCTACAGGCAATGCTTGAGTTCGCCCGCTCCGGGGACGTCCTGAAAGTAACCAAGCTGGATCGACTTGCCCGGAATACCCGGCACTTGCTGGAAATCACAGATCTGCTTCATTCAAAAGGGGTAACGTTACAGATACAGAACCTTGGCATCGACACGGCCACCCCGACTGGCAAGCTGATGCTGACCATGATAGGGGCCATCGCCACGTTCGAGCGGGAGATCATGCTTGAGCGTCAGGCCGAGGGAATTGCCCTGGCGAAGGCTAAAGGTGTCTATAAAGGCCGCAAGCCAACCGCCATGGAAAAACGAGACGAGGTGCTGTACCTTCTCTCGCAAGGCATTGCCAAAGCGACTGTCGCGAAGCGGCTAGGGATTAGCGTGTCGAGTGTTCATCGTATTGCAGCCAGTTGAAAGCCCAAAAGGAGAGTCATTCTCCTTTTTTGCCAGCCGCTTTCCCACTGTAGTGCCAATCTGCCAGTCAGGGATAAACGTTGTAACCGTACAAACGTCCCAAGTGACATGCCTGTAGAAATCTATAGCCTCCCTATATAATATTTATTTAAAAAAGCCATTCGTAATATATATGGTAAGACTACCTCTATAGATGTCTTAGGATGGCGTTTGAAAGGTTACAACGTTTGAATGACCTGGAAGCCTCACCACGTAAGGGTTTCGTTGTAACTTTTCCTGTAACCTTTGGCTAAAATTTCCGTATTCCTCCTCCGTGACGTGCTCGTTTCAGTGCATTTCAGTTTGTCAAAGCAACCTTTCGTGTTAAGGGGAACCTACGGCCCCCCTGGCACACTATAATTGTCCACCCAGCCCCTTGAGCAGTATGTCCAGCAACAGGCTCTGGATACGGTTAGCCGCGTCCGGTCGGGAAAGGTAATCCAGCGACATGCCGTTCTGCGTATCCATCCGCTCAATCACAGCAGCATCGACCGCTTTCGGGAAATCACCTAACATAATGGCATCACGGGAATTGTTGCGTACCTGCTCCATTAACGGCTGGTTCTCAGCAATTTTACTCGCCATACCCTGCAACCAGTCGAGTTTGTCACCATCGGTCACTTCTGTACCGAACAAATCGTTAAGCTGTTCCAGAATATGCGAGAGGAAGTCTTTCTTTTCCTCACGGGCTTTAGCACTACCCACTGCCGATACACCTTCCAGACCATAACCCTGAGCATCTTCTTTCAGTTTCAGGTCCTGGGTGCGTTTAGCCCTGAGGCTGTAATGACTCAGGATCACAGCTGAAAGGTCTATTTCGTCTTCTTCCAGTACTTCCTGACGAAGCATCGGTAGCAGGTGACGGGCGAAGACACAGAGGCGTTCCAGCTCCTGATCATCAAATAGCGTTATCTGCGACACGAACTCGTAGAAGCGGATGTAGCTGTTCAGGTCCTTCTTGAACAAATCGAGTTCCGCTCTGGCTTCTGCGGCTTCGGTTACGCGTCGTTCAGCATTCACCTTATCGGTCTTTGAGCCACCTTCCAGCTCAATGACTTTGAGTATCTTGCGGGATTCGCGTATCGCTTCACTGACGATCTTGTAGCGTTTACTGAACCGGTCTACGGCGGGTTTGATATAGCCGGTTAAGGACTCTGGTCCACGCTTATGATCGAAATAGGCATCAGTGAATGACTCGACCTCACTCCAGGTAAAAATGCCCGTCCCTTTGAGTTTATGGAACAGGTCATATACCAGATTGGGGTCTGACACGGTTTCAAGTTTCGCCGTCTCGTAGTACTTCTGAAACTCTTCCAGTACATCCTGAGGGTCATTCACAAAATCCAGGACAAAAGTACTGTCCTTACCCGGAGAAGTGCGGTTCAGTCGGGAAAGCGTCTGAATACAGTCAACGCCAGTCAGCTTCTTATCGACATACATGGCACAGAGTTTCGGCTGGTCAAATCCCGTCTGAAACTTGTTCGCCACCAGCATGACCTGATAGTCCTGGGTATCGAATGCTTTCCGCATGTCCCGACCATTGAGATCAGGGTTCATGTTTCGCTCGTTAAAGGTCTGCCCCTCCTCTTCAATCTCACCGGAGAAGGCCACCATAGCCTGTATGGCCCCGTAACCTTGTTCTTTGACGTACTTGTCGAAGGCCAGTTTGTAACGAACGGCCTCAAGGCGGCTGCTGGTGACAACCATCGCTTTGGCCTGACCGGCCAGTAGACTCATCACATTAGAACGGAAATGCTCTACGATGATCGCGACTTTTTGCCCAATATTGTGCGGATGCAGGCGTACCCACTTAGACAAACGGGTACGGGCTTTTTTGGAATCCACCTCGCTGTCAGTTTCGGTCTGCATGGCGAGCTTATAGGCCAGTGAATAATTGGTGTAGTTCTTCAGTACATCGAGAATGAAGCCTTCTTCGATGGCCTGCCGCATGGAATACACATGGAAAGGTTTCGGCTTGTTCTCCTGACTCAGTGGCATATCCAGCTTATCAGGACGACCAAACAGCTCCAGCGTCTTAGCCTTTGGGGTTGCCGTGAAGGCAAAATAGCTGATGTTCTTACTGCCACCACGGGCCGCCAGCGTCAGGTTCATCATGTCTTCTGCTGACATTTCCTCTTCGATCTGCTCCGCCATCAGCACTTCACGTAGCTGTCTGGCCGTGCTGCCACTCTGACTGGAGTGAGCTTCATCGGCAACGACCGCAAAGCGTGAGCTTTTGAGGGTGGTGGATTCCTGAATGGCTTTCAGGACATACGGGAAGGTCTGGATGGTCACGATGATGATGGGCGTACCGTTTGCCAGGGCTTCGGCCAGTTGTGCTGACTTGCTGTCCCCTTCATCACGGTTAATACGGCTCACGACACCGGATGCATGGTCGAACTGACCAATCGTCTCCTGTAGCTGGCTGTCCAGCACGGTACGGTCTGTCACCACAATAACCGAATCAAACAGTTTATCCCCGCCCTGACTAAGCGAGGCGAGCTGATGAGTTAGCCATGCAATGGAATTTGACTTACCAGAACCTGCGGAATGCTGGATAAGGTATTTCTGACCCGGCCCTTCGAGTTGAACAGTACTAAGAAGTTTTTGCACCACAGCCCACTGATGGTAGCGGGGAAAGATCATCGTCTCTTTCTTCTGCTGCTTACCGAGTGGGTCTTCTTCAATTTTGACTTCGAGGTGCAGATAACGGGCCAGAATTCGCAGGAAGTTATCCGGTTGCAGGATTTCTTTCCACAGGTATTCAGTACCATAACCGACTTCTGGCTGGTCATTACCGGCCCCGCCTTCTGAGGTTCCTTTATTGAAGGGGAGGAAGAAGGTTGATTCCCCTGCGAGCTTGGTCGTCATCGCCACTTCGAACTGATTCACTGCGAAGTGAACCAGTGCTCCCCGACGGAAACTGAGCAGGGGCTCGACTTTACCCAAAGTCTTAAGCTGGCGATCATAGCGATATTGTTTCTTGGCGTTTTCAAGGGACTGCTTGAAACAAGATTTAAGTTCCAGTGTTGCAACCGGGATACCGTTAAGGAACAGCGTGAGATCGATACGCCCATCATAACCATGAGGACTGTAAATCAGCTCAGGTACCACACGCAGGCGGTTGACCTGATAACGCATCAGTAACTCTGGATTGAGATCATTATCTGGTTTAAAGCTCGCTACTTTCAGACGATGCCCGCGATCCTCAATTTGATTTCGTAGTAGCCACAGCGTACCACCTTCGGAACGGGTTAGCTGACGTACTGCGGCATCTAATAGATGGCGCTCAGGATTTTCACTGTACGTTTTACAGTACTTCTGCCATCCATCAGGCTGGCTCTCGTGGACAAAACCAATCAGGTCTTCCGGGTAAAGAGCTCGTTCTTTATCGTAATGGGCCGAATCACCGATTAACCATCCAGTACTGGCAAGCTCAGCAATAATATGGTCCTGAAAGGCTCGTTCACGGGCTTTGCTATCCATTAATTATCCCAACCATAGCTGCAACAAAATGATAGTACTGGCTGCTGCTAACCTGGCATGGCAATTTATCCAGCTCATGCGGCTGCCTCCTGAGTCGATGCAGTCCAGCCACGCAGGTCAATCTTGCCTGTAACAGCAGCGGAAATTAGAGCGGTGCGGCGTTCTTTGAGGAGGTGAACCTGATGTTCAGCTCTATCTATCAAAGTAGTAAATTTAGGTTTTTCTCTATTAATAAACTCTTGTATCTCAATGCGTTCTTGCAATGTCTTCGGATATGCCACGATTAAGTTACCAAGAGCTTCTGCTGTGAGTTTTGGTTGAGCAGAACCAGTAACAAAGGGGGATATGTCCAAATTTTCAATAACCGCAGCCCAGTAGCTATTTAGACCATCATTCATACGCAGTATATGTGCATGATTATTCACCCAGTACTGACCTGTAGCGACAAAAGCTATGGGCGTTGAACGCATTACAAGATTTGCACCATCTTCCCCAACTAACACATGATCAGTAGAGAACAAATAATCATCGATCGAGTCAATAATTCCTGACGCACCATAGTAGGGGTAATCACCTTGCTTTGACCCCCGTTCTTCAGCACTAAGTGGTATTCGCTTGTAATCAAGATTCTTATAAATGAACTTCAAAGACGATACCAGCCAATGCTCCGGCACTTCACCCAGCCACTCTACGCCGGAGTCCTTCATCGGAGCATCAGGGTTCAGACCTTTGGTGACCGCGTGGGAAATCACCGCCTGCCGCTTTTCTTTGAGCAGCTCGATCAGTCGCTGCTGTTGTGCAATCAGCTTGTCGATACGAGCGGTTTCATAGTCGAGGAAGGCGGCGATGGTGCGTTGTTCTTCTGCTGGAGGTAACAAGAATGGTAAGCGGCGAAAATCCTCAAATTTCATGGATTGACGCAGTCCCCCCCCCATCCCATAAAACACCTTTGTTGTATCGTACGAATGCAAAAGACGATATGCATATCGGTTATCAAGTTCATCACCACAAACCAGCTTCAAATATGCTGATGTAATGATGCCTCGCAATGTAGAGCGAGCAACACGCAGGCTACGCTTATCATTTTGCAAATCTGTGAGACGTAGGACAATGTCGCCTGGGTTAACAATTTGGTATGTATTGAATGATTCTGGTAGCAAACCAAAGTTATTTTCAACATCACGCTCTACGATATTTCCATAGCTAAGAGAGAGGACATTCGACTCTGCACCATCACTGTTTTTTATGCATTGCTCCATTACAGCAGCGAAGGCCGGCTTAGTTTGCCAATGATGTGGTATATCACCGACCCACTCAACCCCCGAATCCTTATACTCAGGATACGGATGGTATTTCCCCACTTCCACTTGTTCCATAGTACTCATGAATGCACCTCCGCCAGCAATTGCATAATCTCACGAGCAACCGCATCCAGATCAGCATCAATCTCAGCTAAATCACGAGGTGGTTGGTACTGGTAGAAGTTACGGTTAAACGGGATTTCATAGCCGACAATCCCCACCTGACCATCCAGCGGGTCCGTCTTACCGGTATCAATCCACGCGTCCGGTACATGGGGCAGTACTTCACGTTTGAAGTACTCGTGAATATCTTCCCCTAACGGCACGTTCTCGTTATCCCGCAGCTCCGGGTTCGGTTCCGCTTCACCCTTAGTCCTGCACACCTCGGCTGCATCATCCTGTTCAGCCAGATGATTCACCAGTAGCTTGAATACCGGAGCAGGTAGCTTCACATCACCTAACGCTTTGGTGACTTGCTTCTTGAACTTATCACGTGAGAGCAATTTGTCATCAGTGAAGCTCGCCAGTGCTGCCAGGATAGCCACCTGTAAAGAACCATCAAGTTTCGTCCAGGCCTTATCGGCTTGCAGGTTCGCCAGTCGTTCCGTGTCATGTGGATAGAACGCCAGTTTCAGCGGTCGTTCTACTGTAATACGCCGATAACCAAAAGCAGTACTCGGGAATATTTTGGCGATGGAGCTTTCTTCGTAGCGGCTGTACAGACTGACAATCTCTTTCAGTACTTCATCGCTCAGAAACTTACGCTTACTGCCTAAAGACTTACGCATCGGTGAATGCATATCACTGGCGTTAATCAGCAGGACTTTGCCTTTACGTTCTGCGGGTTTGTGGTTCGACAGTACCCAGACATAGGTCGCAATGCCCGTGTTGTAGAACATATCGGTTGGTAGTGCGACCAGGGCATCCAGCAAATCGTTTTCCAGAATATAGCGACGAATTTCACTCTCGCCACTCCCTGCACCACCGGTAAACAGCGGGGAGCCATTCAGGATGATACCGATACGGGAACCAGTACTGTCAGTACCGGGCTGCTGCATTTTCGAGATGAGGTGCATCAGGAACAGCAGAGAGCCATCAGATACACGTGGCAGACCTGGACCGAAGCGCCCATTAAAGCCCTGTTTATCAGCTTCATCACGCACCTGCTTCTCTACTTTCTTCCAGTCCACGCCGAATGGTGGGTTCGACAGGCAGTAGTCGAAACGGTTAAAGCGAAGCTGGTCATCGGAGAGCGTGTTACCGAGCTTGATGTTGCTGATGTCCTGCCCCTTTATCAGCATATCGGCTTTACAAATAGCATAGGACTCCGGGTTCAGCTCCTGACCGAAGGTGGCAAGACGAGCTGCCGGGTTCAGTTCATGCAGGTATTCCATCCCACAGGACAGGAAGCCGCCAGTACCCGCCGTTGGGTCATAGATGGAGCGAACAACACCGGGTTTTGCCAGGACATCATCATCACCAGAGAACACCAGAGAGGTCGTCAGACGCACAATATCACGTGGGGTAAAGTGCTCCCCGGCGGTCTCATTCGAACTTTCCGCAAAGCGACGGATCAGTTCTTCAAACACCAGGCCCATGTGGTAGTTGTCGACCGCCTCAGGTGACAGGTCTACCGTCGCAAAGGAACGGGAAACTTTATACAGCAGGTCCGCGTCTTCCAGCAGGGTAATGCTCGCTTCGAAGCTGAAATGTTCGAAGACCTCACGGGCGTCTTTCGAGAAAGCCCGCACGTAGGCGTCCAGGTTATCACCCACATGATTTTCGCCCAGTTTGCTCAGTTCCAGCGGCGAGGTGTTATAGAACGCCTGACCTGACGCATTGAGCAGTAATTTATCTCTCGCGAGATCTGGCAGCGCCTTTGTGTTTTCTACTGTTGCCAGTATCTGTGCCTTAGTAGGAGCGAGTACACACTCAAGACGACGCAGTACAGTAAATGGCAGGATGATGCGACCATACTGGGATTGCTTGAAATCACCACGCAGCAGGTCGGCAACGGACCAGATAAGGCTGGCTAAAGAAGAAATATTAGTGGTCATTAGGCTGATACCGAAAGTGTAAAATTACTGGCAAGAATACCCCGTCGCCCCTCTGGTAAACAAGGAGCCTGATCATGTGTGGGCCATACCGCGTTAAAAGTATCAAGAAGGAGCAGAAGGCATTGAGGGTGGTACAAAATAGTGGTACATTCGGAATTGAAGCATAAAGGTAACTCACTGTTATTAGGTGATTTCGTTGCTATAGAAACGAATCCTTGGTTCGATTCCGAGTCCGGGCACCACTATTTAAAAAACCCAGCCTATGGCTGGGTTTTTGCTTTTCTGCATCTATAAATCCCTTCTTCAGTATTCTTGTTTCTCTTTACCGTGGGATCGTACGATCTGCCATGCCCGGTGGCGCTGCGCTTACCGGGCCTACAGGTTTTGTAGGCCGGATAAGGCGAAGCCGCCATCCGGCATATTTTCTGGCGTGCAAAGCAAAAAACCCCGCACCTTACGGTACGGGGTTCTTCTTATTTGATGCCTGGCAGTTCCCTACTCTCACATGGGGAGACCCCACACTACCATCGGCGCTACGGCGTTTCACTTCTGAGTTCGGCA
>NZ_JAQZRK010000020.1:0-89518 GCF_028737495.1 Enterobacter cloacae complex sp. 2022EL-00981 | reverse complement strand
CGCGATCAACAACCTGTTTGACTGCTTCAGTTTTAAACTCTTCGGGATAACGCTTACCGCTCATGGGCACCTCTCTTTAAGCCATCTTAAATGACTCTGAGGTGTCTGTTAAACCCGTGGCGATTCAGTTGCTGATTAATCTCAAGGAAAAAAGGTTATGAAAAAGACGACTGCTATTTTGCTGGGAACGGCGTTTCTGTTTACCACCAATACCTTTGCGGCTGAACTGCTGACGAAAAATGAATTCGAGAAAGTCGAATCGCAGTATGAAAAAATCGGTACGGTAAGCACTTCAAATGAAGTCTCTATTGATGATGCAAAGAAAGAATTGATTGAAAAAGCAGATAAAGAAGGTGCCGACGTACTGGTGCTCACGTCAGGTAATACCAACAACAAAATTCACGGCACGGCCGATATTTACAAGAAAAAATAATGTCCTGCAGCCATCCCGGATCCGGGGTGGCTGTGCGTCACGCTTTTCCTCTGTAACACCTCTCTCTTCCCCGGCTTCATTTAACCCCCTGTCCTCAGGCCGAAACGCGCGGTTACACTTGCTAATGCAGATATAATGCGTATAGTTCTCATTTGCATTACATATAAACTTTTCTAAGGCCCGACAACGGGCCATTTTTGCGCGCACATTTAATGAGTCCATTATGAACAACACCAGAATGCATAAAACACTGCTGGCGCTCGCCATTGGCGCAGTGACCCACGGTGCCCTTGCGGCAGAGGCAAAGCCAGAAGACACCATGGTCGTCCAGTCTGCCACCGGGCCTGATTTCACTCCCGGCGGCGACCAGCTGGTACCCGCCTTCCTGGATGGACAGGTGGCAAACGGCGGCCGTCTGGGGATGCTCGGCCAGCAGAATGCCATGGACGTGCCGTTTAATATCATCAGCTACACCTCGAAGCTGGTGGAAGATCAGCAGGCGAAAACCATTGCTGATGTGGTTGCCAACGATGCAGGCGTGCAGTTTGTTCAGGGTTACGGTAACAGCGCCGAAACCTTCCGTATTCGCGGCCTGAAGTTTGACGGCGATGACATGACCTTTGGCGGCCTGTCCGGCGTGCTGCCGCGTCAGGTTGTGGATGCCCAGATGGTCGATCGCATTGAAATTTTCAAAGGGGCAAACTCGCTGATGAACGGCGCGGCAAGCTCCGGCGTGGGCGGGATGATTAACCTTGAGCCAAAACATGCGGGCGACGTCCCGCAGGCGAAAGTGGGCGTGGACTACACCTCCGACTCACAGATTGGCACCACGCTCGATGCTGGCCGACGCTTTGGCGACAACGATCAGTTCGGCGCGCGCGTGAACCTGGTTCACCGGGAAGGGGAAACAGGCGTGCCGAACGACCGCCGCCGCACCACGCTGCTCTCCACTGGTCTGGATTACAAAGGCGACAATTTCCGCACCTCGCTGGATCTGGGCTATCAGAAGAAAACCTTCCACGGCAGCCCGACCAGCGTCAACATTTCCGCCGTGGACTTTGTGCCTGAGCCGCCAAAAAACGATCGTAACTTCTCGCAGAAATGGGCCTACAGCGACATTGAAAACGAGTTCGGGATGTGGCGCAGCGAGTACGACATCACTGACAACTGGACGGCCTATACCGGCCTCGGCGCGCAGCACGCGCACGAAGAGGGGATCTACAGCGCGCCGAAGCTGGTGGACAAGAGCGGTAAGGCCACGGTCAGCCGTCTTGATACCAACCGTATCAGCGATTCCGTCAGCGGTATGGCGGGGATACGCGGTCACTTCACTACCGGCTTTGTCTCGCACAAGGTCAACGTGGGGTATTCCGCGATGACCAAAAACGAAAAAATCGCCTGGAAAATGTCGGCGACGGCGGATAACCCAACCACCAACATTTACCACAACACCGGCGTCGCGATGCCGGACAGCTCCAATTTCAACGGCTCTGGCGGCAAATACAGCGATCCGCTGACCAGCGGGCGCACCCGCACTCAGGGCTGGCTGCTGAGTGATACCCTGGGCGTGCTGGATGACAAGCTGCTGTTTACCGCCGGCGCACGTCATCAGAAAGTGGTCATCCGCGGGTACAACAAAATTACCGGTGCGGAAAACGACGCGGACGGTTTTGACGGCAGTCGCTGGATGCCAACCTACGGTGTGGTTTATAAACCGTGGGAGGAAATTTCGCTCTACGCTAACCACACCGAAGCGCTGCAGCCGGGTAAAACCGCGCCCAACACGGCCACCAACTACGGCCAGAGCACCGGTATCGTTCACTCTAAGCAGAATGAAGTGGGCGTGAAGGCGGACTTTGGTCGCGTGGGCGGCTCCCTGGCGCTGTTTGAGATCAAAATGCCGTCGGCGATCCTCGACGACAGCGGTCACTACGGCCTGGACGCTGAGCAGCGTAACCGTGGCGTAGAGCTGAACGTCTTCGGCGAGCCAATGCTCGGGATGCGTCTGAACGCCAGCGCCACCTGGCTGCAGGCCGAGCTGACCAAAACCAAAAACGGCGTGAATCAGGGTAACGATGCCATTGGTGTCCCGAACTTCTACGCCGTGCTGGGCGCAGAGTACGACATCAAACCGATTGAGGGCCTGACGGCTACCGCCCGCGTCAACCACTCCGGCACGCAGTACGCCGACCTCGCGAACAGCAAAAAGCTCGACAGCTATACCACGCTGGATCTGGGCATGCGCTATCGCTTCGCGGTGAACCACAATGAAAACCAGATGACGGTGCGCGCGGGCATCGACAACGTGACCAACGAAAAGTACTGGTCCAGCGTTGATGATTCCGGCACCTACATCACGCAGGGCGAACCGCGTACCTTTAAGGTCTCGGTTGGCTACGAGTTCTAAGCGTTCCACCTCGTTATCCGGGGCAAGGATGCCCCCATCCTTCCGTACCTTGTTATAAAATTGTAATAAAAGCTTCTTACACTGGCCTCCAGACCTTTACCTCTTGGCCAATGACAGGAAGCCGCTATGGGCAGACCCCTCAAATCCGTATTTAAAAAAGAACATCGCGACGATATCACTAACCGCAGCGCTAACCCGGTATTCTCCGAGGTTGCGGAGGTATTCCTCTCCCGCCGCCGTTTTTTACAGATGGGCGCCGTGGCGGGTGCTGCCGCTTCATTCCCTTTTCTGATCAAACCTGAAAGCGCCATTGCCGCAGTATCAAAGCCTTCTGCACTGGCAAAAGCGGTTTCCCTGGGCTTTACCAGCATCGACGTATCCACGGAAGATACGGTCAGGGTGCCGGAAGGCTATATCGCCCGTCCGTTTTATCGCTGGGGTGACCCGACGGGGATCAAGAACAACATGCCGGCGTTTAAACAGGATGCCAGCAACACCACCGACGAACAGGCCGTGCAGGCGGGCATGCACCACGACGGGATGGCGTGGTTTAGCCTGCCGCAAGGGAAACAAAACCCGGAACATGGCCTGCTGGCGCTGAATCATGAGTACATCGATAACGGGATGCTGTTTACCGACGGCACGGCCAACTGGAATCTCGACAAGGCCCGCAAGGGGCAGAACGCGATGGGCGTGTCGGTGGTGGAAGTGAAAAAATCGGGCAGCGACTGGCAGGTAGTTCGCCCGTCTTCGTATGCCCGCCGCATCACCGTCAATACGCCGATGCAGCTTACCGGCCCGGCGCGGCATCAGGACTTAATGAAAACCGCCGCTGACCCGCAGGGGGAACGCGTGCTGGGCACCATGCAAAACTGCGCCAACGGCCATACGCCGTGGGGCACCTATCTCACCTGCGAGGAGAACTGGTCGGATATTTTTGTCAAAAAAGCCGATCTTAATCCGCTGGAAAAACGCTACGGCATCAGCGACAGCGATGAATCCTACCGCTGGAACGAGGTGGATGACCGCTTCAGCGTCGATAAAACCCCTAACGAACCCAACCGTTTCGGCTGGGTGGTGGAGATTGATCCCTACGATCCCAGCTCCACGCCGCGCAAGCACACCGCTCTGGGCCGCTTCAAGCATGAAGGCGCCGCCGTCACGCTCGCCGCCGATAACCGCGTGGTGGTCTATATGGGGGACGACCAGAAGTTTGAGTACATCTATAAATTCGTCTCGGACAAAAAATACGATCCTGCCAACCGTGAAGCCAATATGCAGTTGCTGACGTCCGGCACGCTGTACGTTGCCCGGTTCAACGAGGAGGGGAGCGGCGACTGGCTGCCGCTGATCTTCGGGCAGAATGGCCTGGATAAAAGCAACGGTTTCGAAAGCCAGGGCGATCTGCTGATCAAAACCCGTCTGGCGGCCGACGTGGTGGGGGCGACGAAAATGGATCGTCCAGAGTGGATTGCGGTCGATCCGTACGCCAGCGGCAGCGTCTACTGTACGCTCACCAACAACAGCGATCGCGGTAAAGAGGGTAAGGCGCCGGTCGATGCCGCCAACCCGCGTGCCAACAACGTGTTTGGTCATATTATGCACTGGCACGAAGAGGGAGCCGATCCGGCTGCCGCTCGCTTTAAGTGGGATATTCTGGTGATGGCCGGGCGTACCGACAGCGACGATCCGAAGGCCAAAGGCTCCATGCAGGGGGCAGCATTCGGCAGCCCGGATGGCCTGTCGTTCGATCACCAGGGCGTGCTGTGGATCCAGACCGATGTCTCTTCCAGCACCATTAATAAGAAAGCGTACGAAGGGATGGGCAATAACCAGATGGTGGCTACCATTCCGGGCACCAATGAGTATCGCCGTTTCCTGACCGGCCCACGCGGGTGTGAAATCACCGGGATTGCGTTTACGCCGGACAACCGCACGCTGTTTATTAACATTCAGCATCCGGGAGAGGGCGGGGATGATATTACCGACCCGGCCAATCCGCGTGCTGTTTCCAACTGGCCAGACGCGAACCCGAACGGACGTCCGCGTTCGTCGACGGTGGTGATCACCAAAGCGGACGGTGGGATCATCGGTTCGTGACGTTTATCCGCCGGGTGCACGCAGTGGCCCGGCGTTAAACTTGCTACCACCAGCATGAAGTGTTAAAACGTGCCCCTTCTAAAAAAGAGACAGGGGTAGGACGTGAAAGACGCGTCATCCGCTTCAGGCAACGGTAGCGCTGAAGCTTCGTCGGAACAGAACCCGACGCTGCAACGTGGTTTGCAAAATCGACATATTCAGTTAATTGCCCTTGGCGGCGCGATCGGTACCGGGCTGTTCCTGGGTATCGGCCCCGCCATTCAGATGGCTGGCCCGGCGGTCCTGCTGGGGTACGGTATCGCCGGGGTTATCGCCTTCCTGATCATGCGCCAGCTCGGCGAGATGGTCGTCGAAGAGCCGGTGTCAGGCTCGTTCGCTCACTTTGCCTATAAATACTGGGGCCCGTTCGCAGGCTTCCTCTCCGGCTGGAACTACTGGGTGATGTTTGTGCTGGTGGGAATGGCCGAACTGACCGCCGCAGGCATCTATATGCAGTACTGGCTGCCCGAGGTGCCAACGTGGGTCTGGGCTGCGGCCTTCTTTATTATCATCAACGCCGTTAACCTCGTGAACGTGCGCCTGTATGGTGAAACCGAGTTCTGGTTCGCGCTGATCAAGGTGCTGGCGATTATCGGCATGATCGGCTTTGGCCTGTGGCTGCTGTTCTCCGGCCACGGCGGCGAGCGGGCCACTCTCGACAACCTCTGGCAGCACGGCGGCTTCCTGGCGACGGGCTGGAAGGGGCTGATCCTGTCCCTGGCGGTGATTATGTTCTCGTTCGGCGGGCTGGAGCTGATTGGGATCACCGCGGCCGAAGCGCGCGATCCGCATAAAAGCATTCCAAAAGCGGTTAACCAGGTGGTGTACCGTATTCTGCTGTTCTACATCGGCTCGCTGGTGGTACTGCTGGCGCTCTACCCGTGGGTGGAAGTGAAGTCCGACAGCAGTCCGTTTGTGATGATTTTCCACGATCTGAACAGCAACGTGGTGGCGTCGGCGCTGAACTTCGTCATTCTGGTGGCGTCGCTGTCGGTCTATAACAGCGGGGTTTACTCCAACAGCCGCATGCTGTTTGGCCTTTCGGTGCAGGGGAATGCGCCTAAATTCCTCACCCGCGTCAGCCGCCGCGGCGTGCCGGTCAACTCTCTGCTGCTTTCCGGGGCCATTACGTCGCTGGTGGTGCTGATCAACTACCTGCTGCCGAAACAGGCCTTTGGTCTGTTGATGGCGCTGGTTGTCGCCACGCTGCTACTGAACTGGATCATGATCTGCCTGGCGCACCTGCGTTTTCGCGCCGCGATGCGCCGCAAGGGGCGTGAGACGCAGTTTAAGGCGCTGCTCTATCCGGCGGGGAACTATATCTGTATCGCGTTCCTGGCGATGATCCTGGTGCTGATGTGCACCATCGACGACATGCGTCTGTCCGCGATGCTGCTGCCGGTGTGGGTGGTGTTCCTGTTTATCGCGTTTAAGCTCTCACGCAAAAAGTAGCCCGTTTTTCTCCCTCTCCCTGTGGGAGAGGGCCGGGGTGAGGGCAACAGACCGCACCAAACCAGACCGTACCTGCCTTCACGCCCGGTGGCGCTGCGCTTACCGGGCCTACATGTTGCACTATTAAATCTCAAACGCTATCCGTTTCCCGTTTGGTAACGTCACATCGATGCTTAGCTCCCCTCCAAGCGCACTCACATAGCGTTTGAGCGTTGAAAGTCGGGGGTCGTTTCCCGGCAGTTCGATTTTCGCCACCGTGGGTTGTTTTACCCCCATTGCCGCGGCCAGTTCTGTCTGCGAAATATTGAGCTCTTCCCGCAGTTGGTTCAGCGCAACAATTCTGCGCATTACTTCAACTTTCGCCGCAATGCGCTCCTGACTTTCCGCGCTCTGTTGTGCCATAAGTTCTTTTAGCGTTGCCATATGGCCTCCTTATTCGCCAGATGTCTGTGATACTCAACGTCAGCCAGCGCTATCATCTCTTTATAAAACCGTTTTTGGTTGCAACCGGTTTTGTCCCCGGCACAGAGCACAATTGCTTTGCGGTCAGGATCAAAAGCAAAAAAGGCCCTGATGGGATTTCCTCTGTGCTGAATTCGTAACTCTTTCATGTTCCCAAAGGCTGAAGCCTTCACGGTGTCTACAAACGGCCGCCCAAGTTGCGGACCAAACTCAGAAAGAATATGCATTGCTGCCAGCACATCTTCTTTTAACGCTGTTGTTTGTTCAAAGAACCATTCATCAAATCTGTCTGTTGTCTCGACGTTCCACATCGTTTCTCCTGTAGCTTCCTCGCCTTATTATTTTATAGCCTATTGGCTATAATTCCAATCAGAACACATCTGTTTATCAGGCAAGCCTCTTTATCGTGACCCCCCTCCCAAATCTTCTACGATCCACAGGATCTTTATTTTGTAATCGATTACTTTTTGTTTGAGCTGTTTTGTAATCGATTACTTTTGAGGGTGAGGCTTATCATGGTGTCAACAACTGAAAGTAGTGGAAAGGCGATAGCACCGCACCGGCTGCTGGTGCCGCGTCTGTCGCTGATGATGTTTCTGCAGTTTTTTATCTGGGGAAGCTGGTCGGTCACGCTGGGTCTGGTGATGACCCAGCACAACATGTCGTTGCTGATTGGCGATGCGTTCTCCGCCGGGCCTATCGCCTCTATTCTGTCGCCGTTTGTGCTCGGCATGCTGGTGGATCGCTTCTTCGCTTCGCAAAAGGTGATGGCGGTGATGCATCTGGCCGGGGCGGCAATCCTCTGGTTTGTGCCGGGCGCGCTGATTGCTGAAAACGGTGCGCTGCTGATCGGTCTGCTGTTTGGTTACACGCTCTGCTATATGCCGACGCTGGCGCTGACCAACAATATCGCCTTTCACAGCCTGGCGAACGTGGATAAAACCTTCCCGGTGGTGCGCGTGTTTGGCACTATCGGCTGGATTGTGGCGGGCATTTTCATCGGCGTCACCGGCGTGGCGGCAAGCGTCACCATCTTCCAGGTGGCGGCAGTCAGCTCCGTGCTGCTGGCTCTCTACAGCCTGACGTTACCGCACACGCCTGCTCCCGCGAAAGGGCTGCCGGTGCAGGTTCGCGATCTCTTCTGCGCGGATGCCTTTGCGCTGCTTAAAACCCGCCACTTTTTCGTCTTTTCCGTCTGCGCGATGCTGATCTCCGTCCCGCTGGGGACCTACTACGCCTACACCGCCTCGTATCTGGCGGATGCGGGTATTGCGGATGTCAGTACCGCCATGTCGTTCGGGCAGATGTCTGAGATCTTCTTCATGCTGGTCATTCCGCTGCTGTTCCGCCGCCTGGGCGTGAAAATCATGCTGCTGATCGGCATGCTGGCGTGGTTTGTGCGCTACGCCATGTTTGCGCTGGGCGTGAGTGAAGAGGGGCGCATCCTGCTCTATCTCGGCATTCTGCTGCACGGCGTCTGCTACGATTTCTTCTTTGTTGTCGGCTTTATCTATACCGACCGGGTCGCAGGCGAAAAGGTCAAAGGTCAGGCGCAGAGCATGATCGTGATGTTCACCTACGGCATCGGCATGCTGCTTGGCTCGCAGATATCCGGCGCGCTCTATAACCGCCTGGTGGCCGGGCAGGCCGTTCCGCAGGCGTGGGTCACGTTCTGGTGGATCCCGGCGGTGGCTGCCGCGGCGATCGCGCTGATTTTCCTTCTCACGTTTAAGTATGACGATGACAAGGCGTAATGTTCTGGAGGTGGTATGAGAACGATTAAGGGACCGGGTATTTTTCTGTCGCAGTTTATTGGTGTAAATGCACCGTTCAACACGCTCGACGGGCTGGCGGGCTGGGCGGCAGCGATGGGCTATAAGGCGGTGCAGATCCCCTGTAACCATCCGGCTATTTTTGATGTGCAGAAAGCGGCGGAAAGCCAGACCTATTGTGATGACATCACCGGCACGCTGGCGGAGCACGGGCTGGTGATCAGCGAGCTGTCGACCCATCTGGAAGGCCAGCTTGTGGCGGTAAACCCGGTGTACAGTGACGCGTTTGACCACTTCGCCCCTGTAGCCGTGCGCGGCAATGAGGCCGCCCGGCAGGCGTGGGCCACAGAAAAACTGAAACAGGCCGCCGTGGCCTCGGCGAGATTAGGCCTGAAGGCGCACGCCACCTTCTCCGGCTCGCTGGCATGGCCGTTTTTCTACCCGTGGCCGCCGCACAATGAGCAGCGTTTTCAGGCGGCGTTCCAGGAACTGGCAACCCGCTGGCACCCGATTCTGGACGCCTTTGACGAGCAGGGCGTGAACGTCTGCTTTGAGCTGCATCCGGGGGAAGATCTGCACGATGGAGTGACCTTTGAGCGTTTTCTGGCGCTTGTTGATAACCACCCGCGCTGCAACATTCTCTACGACCCAAGCCATATGCTGCTCCAGCAAATGGACTACCTGACCTTTATCGACATCTACCATGCGCGTATTAAAGCGTTTCACGTGAAGGATGCCGAGTTTCGCCCCAACGGGCGCAGCGGCGTCTACGGCGGCTACCAGCCGTGGCTCAACCGGGCCGGGCGGTTCCGCTCACTGGGGGACGGGCAGATCGACTTCAAAGGCATCTTCAGCAAGCTGACCCAGTACGACTACGACGGCTGGGCGGTGCTGGAGTGGGAGTGCTGCCTGAAGGATGGCGATACCGGCGCGAGGGAAGGCAGCGAGTTTATCCGCCGTCACATCATTCCGGTCTCCGGGCGTTCGTTTGATGATTTTGCCGCAGGGGGTAACGATGATTAACGTCGGCATTATCGGCAGCGGGTTTATCGGCCCGGCGCATATCGAGGCGCTTCGGCGTCTCGGGTTTGTGCAGGTGGTGGCGCTCTGCGACGGTACGTTTGCCGAGGCGCAGGCAAAAGCGCGTCAGCTTAACGTGCCGCACGCCTTCGACAGCGTGGAAGCGTTGCTTGCACATCCGGATTTACACGTGGTGCACAACTGCACGCCAAACCATCTGCACGCGGAGATTAATCGCCAGATCCTGCGCGCGGGAAAACACGTCTTTTCCGAGAAGCCGCTGTGCATGACCCCGGACGAAGCGCGTGAGCTGGTAGCGCTGGCGGAGCAGGCAGGGGTGATTCACGGCGTCAGCTTTGTCTATCGCCAGTTTGCCATGGTGCGCCAGGCGGCAAGCATGATGAGGGCGGGTAGCATCGGTCGGATCTTCGCCGCGCACGGCAGTTATCTGCAGGACTGGATGCTGCTGGAAACGGACTACAACTGGCGAGTGGATGCGGCCCTGGGCGGTGCGTCGCGCGCGGTGGCGGATATCGGCTCGCACTGGTGCGACACGGTGCAGTTTGTTACCGGGCGGCGCATCACCGAGGTGATGGCCGATTTATCCATCGTCTGGCCGACGCGCAAGGCAAACGTGGCAGGCAATCACACCTTCACTCGTGACGAAAACGCGCAGTATGAAGACAAGCGGGTCACCACCGAAGACGTTGGCTCCGTCCTGTTCCGCTTTGACGACGGCAGCAAAGGCTGCTTTAGCGTTTCGCAGGTGAGCGCCGGGCGCAAAAACCGTCTGACGTTTGAAATCAACGGCAGCGAACGGTCGGTGGCATGGGATCAGGAGGTGCCGCAACAGCTGTGGATTGGCCACCGCGCACAGGCCAATCAGACGCTCAGTGACGATCCAGGTCTGATGAACCGCGATGTGGCCGACAGCGCTCACTTCCCCGGCGGGCACATCGAAGGCTGGCCCGATGCGTTTAAAAACATGATGGCGCAGTTTTACCGTGCCGTGCAGGCCGGTGTGATGCCCGAACGGCCCGAGTTTGCGACGTTCCACGACGGGGCGAACGTGATGTATATCATTGATGCCATTGTGAAAAGCCATCAGCAGCAGCGCTGGGTTCGTGTGCAAGCGTAACGCGTTGCCCGGTTCGCCGGGCAACGAATTTATGGTAGCCTGCATAAAACGTTAACCGCAGGAAGTGCCGTCGCTATGTCAATTCAGAAAATCGCTCAGCTTGCCGGAGTGTCTGTGGCAACGGTCTCGCGCGTGCTTAACAACAGCGATACCGTGAAGGCGAAAAACCGCGAGCGCGTCCTGCAGGCCATTAAAGAGAGCAATTACCAGCCCAACCTGCTGGCACGCCAGCTGCGCACCGCGCGCAGCTATATGATCCTGGTGATGGTCTCGAATATCGCCAACCCGTTCTGTGCCGAAGTGGTGAAGGGCATTGAAGAGGAAGCCGAGAAGAACGGCTACCGTATTTTGCTGTGCAATTCCGGGTCTGATATCGAACGCTCCCGCTCGGGGTTAAGCCTGCTGTCGGGCAAAATCGTCGACGGCATTATCACCATGGATGCCTTCTCAAAATTGCCTGAACTCGCCGCCCTGATCGGCTCCGCGCCGTGGGTGCAGTGCGCCGAATACGCCGATGCCGGAACGGTCTCCTGCGTGGGCATCAATGATGTGGATGCGTCACAGCATGCCATCAGCCAGCTTGCCGACGGCGGACGCAAACGTATCGCGATGATCAATCACGATCTCAGCTACAAATATGCCCGCCTGCGCGAACGCGGTTACAAAAGCGTGCTCCACCTGCGGGATCTGAATTATCAGGCGGTGGAATATGCCCGCGATCTCAGCCCCAGCGCGGGCATGGCGGCGATGCAAAATCTGCTGAAGGACAGCCCGCCGGACGCGGTATTTGCGGTGTCCGATACCCTTGCGGCAGGGGCGCTGCGGGCCATACAGCAGGCGGGGCTGCGCGTGCCGGAGGATATCGCGGTGGTAGGGTTTGACGGTACGGAGCTGGCGGAGATGATCTCGCTGACCACCATTGAACAGCCTTCGCGGGATATCGGGCGCAAGGCAGTCGATCTGCTGTTGAATAAAATCGATAACCCGGATGCGCCCACGGAGAGGGTGATGCTGGACTGGCGCTTTATTTCCCGCGCCAGTACCTGATTATTGTGCTATGCCGCCCGCCAGGGATCGAATATCGTTCCCGGTGGGGGACTGATGAATACGCAGACCAAATTCATCCACCACGGCAAAAATATGGTCGAAGATGTCAGCCTGAATCTCTTCATATTCCGCCCAGACCACCGTGTTGGTGAAGGCATATATTTCAATCGGCAGACCATTTGCGTCAGGCGCCAGCTGGCGCACCATCAGCGTCATATCTTTACGAATACGCGGGTGGTTACGCAGATATTCATTCAGATAGGCGCGGAAGGTGCCGATATTGGTCATCTTGCGCAGGTTTAATACCGATTCCCCTTCACCGTTTTGCTGATTCCACAGGTTTATTTCCTCATGACGCGCGGCCAGATAAGGCTTAAGCAGTTTCGCCTGAATCAGCTTCTGCTGCTCCTGCTCGTCGAGGAAGTGAATGCTGGTGGTGTCGATATTCAGGCTGCGCTTGATGCGTCGCCCGCCGGAGGCAGACATGCCGCTCCAGTTGATGAACGCGTCGGAGACCAGCGCCCACGTCGGAATGGTGGTGATGGTGTTATCGAAGTTGCGGACTTTAACCGTGGTGAGACCAATGTCCGTCACCGTGCCGTTAGCGCCGTATTTCGGCATCTCCAGCCAGTCGCCGAGCTTGAGCATATCGTTAGCGGAGAGCTGAATACCGGCGACCAGCCCCAGAATGGGGTCTTTAAACACCAACATTAACACCGCCGCCATGGCCCCCAGGCCGCTTATCAGAATGGCGGGTGACTGGCCGATCAGCAGGGAGATGATTAAGATCCCCACCAGAATGGCGCTCACCAGCTTGATCCCCTGGAAGATCCCCTTCAGCGGCAACTGCGAGGCGGTCGCCATTTTCTGCGACAGATTAAAAATCACGTCCAGCAGCGAGAAGAAAGAGAGCAGGGCATACACCATCACCCACAGCTTCGCGCAGGTGGTGAGCATTTCCGCGGCTTCGCTGCCTTTTTGCAGCCACAGTACCGCCTGAACGTTGACGATTATCCCCTGAAGGGTAAACGCCAGGCGGTGAAATAATTTGTTCTGAGTAATGATCTGCAACCACAAATGGCTGCTGGCCTGCGCGCGTTTCTCAAAAGCGCGGAGCACCACTTTGTGCAGAATAAAATGAACAATGATGGCGGTAAGAAAAATAATACCAAAGATAATCACTAACGAGGTGGTGTGATTAATTTCAATCCCTAACTCTTCAACCTGAGCAATTAATTCCTGCATAACGTCTCCTGTATTGATGCAGCCCCATAATGGCGGCTGCGGATCTATTATGCAAATTCGCGGCTTATTTGGTGGCGTGGCAGGTTTTCACCACAGGCAGGCACAGACGATGGCGCATACGTAACGTTGCCAGCCCCAGCACGATCATCATGCCGGTTTCCACGGCGAGGAAGACGTTAATCGCCTGGGTATAATCGCCGTGGTGGTTTTGCAGCGCGTGTAGCAGGATCGCACCAAAAATCGCCGGGCCAAGTCCCAGGGCGGCCTGCTGCAGTGTACTTAAAATCGCGCTGGCCGCCCCGGCATCGTCAGGCTGAATGTCGCGCATCCCGATGCGGTAGAAGCTGTTGACGATCAGCGCCTGCCCATAGCCAACCAGCCCGGTTGCCGGTGCCAGCGTCAGCGCCGTGTTGTCCATGCCCCAGAGACGGAAGGTGGCAATCAGCGCCAGCAGGCCGATAATCTGAATCGCCAGCCCGGTCAGCAGAATCGAGCTGGTGCTGTAGCGGGCAATCAGACGCGGGGCAAACCATGCCGATATAAAGTAGGTCACCCCCAGGGCGATAAAACTGTTCCCCGACTGCCACGGTGCCATTCCCAGACCGGTTTGCATGGTCAGCGCCATACAGAACATAAACCCGGACCAGACGCTGAAAAAGAGCAGCGCAATCAGCACCCCAAAGCGGATGCTGCGAAGCTGCATCAGACGCGGCGGGATCAGCGGATGGGCATCCTCACGCTCTTTTTTACGGGCATTTAAGACCATCAGATACCCCAGCGGGATAATCGCCATCAGTGCGGCCTTCAGCGGCCAGGACCAGTGCCACTGCGGGCCGAGGGCCATCGGAAACAGCAGGCAGCAGAGAATGACGGCCAGCAGGACGGTGCCCGTCCAGTCAATGCGCGACGGGGTTTCGCGACGGGTTTCCGGCACATAGCGACGGCTCAGCCCCAGAACCACCAGACAGATGGGCACGTTGATAAAGAAGGCGTTACGCCAGCCCAGCCCGGCGATATCCGCCGACACCAGCCAGCCGCCGCCCATCTGCCCGACGATAAACGCAATGCCGCCGATACCGCCAAACAGGCTGATCGCTTTCGCATGGGCCGTGCCTTTTAGCGTCACGTGCAGCGTGGCGAGGATTTGCGGCACGATCAGCGCCGCTCCTGCGCCCTGAATGATGCGCGCGGCAAGCAACTGCTCAATGGTTCCCGCCATTCCGCACAGCAGCGACGCCAGGCCAAAACTTGCCACGCCCCACATAAACAGACGACGGCGCCCGAGGTTATCCCCGAGCTTGCTGCCAAGGGCAAGGCAGACGGCGAAGGCCACGCCGTAGAGCGCGACAATCAGCTCCAGTTCGGTGGCGGTGGCGTGCAAGGAGTGGGTGATAGCGTCCAGCGCTACGTTGGTGATCGAGGTATCAATCAGCGGCAGCATCTGGCCGGTTAACAGCAATATCAGGCCTGCGCGACCCGGTGAAACAACTGACGTATTCATGGTAACTCCATTGCGTCATTCAACAGATGGTCGTAGCATCAACGATCTGATAAACGGGTACCAGTTCTTGCTTATACTGGTACTGGCACTACCATGCAGGGGGAGTTATGGCGCTGATGTCTGAACCTGTTGTCTCACTCAAGGACGACACGCGAAAACAGCTGGGGGCATTTTTACGCGCCCGGCGTGAGAGCCTTGATCCACAGCGTCTTGGATTGCCGCGCAGCGGCCGCCGCCGCACGCCGGGGCTGCGCCGTGAAGAGGTGGCTTTGCTGGCTGACGTGGGCGTGACCTGGTACACGTGGCTGGAGCAGGGCAGAGATGTTAATCCCTCCAGCACCGTGATGGCGGCAGTGGCAAAAGCGCTGCAATGCACCCCGACCGAGACGCGCCATCTGTTTGTGCTGGCCGGATTGCCGCCGGGTGAAGCGCCACAGGCGATGGGCTGCGAGGGGATCAGCGAGGGCACGCGTCGCCTGCTTGATACCCTCATGCCGAAACCCGCCAGCATCCAGAAACCCAACTTCGATATCGTGGCGTGGAACGACAGCTTCGGGCACTTAATGGGCGTCGATTTCAATGCGATCCCGCCGGAAGATCGCAACTGTATTTATCTTTTCCTCACCCATCCCGCATGGCGTGCGCGGCTTGGCAAGCGTGACGACGTGCTGCCGATCTTTGTCTCCTATTTCCGCGCGGCGATGGCCGAGCACCGGGGCGATCCGCTGTGGGAAGCGAAACTGGCGCGTTTCTTTGCGGTGTCTGAAGAATTTAAAACCCTGTGGCATCAGCGCAATGACGTGCGCGGGGTGGAGAACCAGCTCAAGCTGTTTACCCATCCTGAGCTGGGCGAGTTTACCCTGCAGCAGATGTACTGGTACTCTGCACCGCGTAATGGATCGCGGCTGCTGGTCTATCTGCCGGTGGATGACGCGGGGGAGAGGGCGATGGAATGGCTGGCGGAGCAGGCAAAATGAAGGTAACCCGAAAACAGGAGCGGCTTTTGCGCCGCGCGCTCAACGAGTGGCACCAGGAAGGCACATTAAGCGCTGACGAGCATCAGCGTCTGGCGGGCACCTTGACACGCGTCACCATGGACTGGCAGCGGCTCAGCCGCTATGCCTTCTGGACGGCGCTGGCCTGCGTGATCATCGCTATCGGCAGCCTGTTCTCCGACAGTGAATTGATGGCGCGCATTATTGCATTCTTCTCTTTCTCCTCCATCGCACGCATCGGGCTGCCTGCGCTGGTTGCCGTGCTGTTTTATCTGTGGGGCTTCAGCCGACAGCGGCGTGAAACCCAGTGGCATTACAGCACTGAAGCCATGCTTTTTCTCGGCGTGCTCTTTACCGCCATCGCGCTCTGGCAACTCGGGGAGCGGCTGGATAACGGCAGCGGCCATATCGCACCGCTGTTCCTGGCGGGATGTGCGGTTTATGGGCTGGTGGGCTTCTTTGGTCGCTCCGGCCTGGTGTGGCTGTTTTTCCTGCTCTCACTCGGTAACTGGTTTGGTGCGGAGACGGGCTATATGTCCGGCTGGGGCGCCTACTGGCTGGGAATGAACTACCCGGTACGCTTTATCTTCTTCGGCGGTGCGCTGCTGGCACTGTGCTGGCTGCTGCGCGGAAGGCTGCAGGCGCGCCATCTATACACGACCAGCAAAGCGATGGGGCTCACGTATCCGTTTGTCGCCCTGTGGATCATGTCGATTTTCGGCAACTACGATATCGATAACTGGTATGGCGTTACGCAGGCTTCGCTGCTGCCGTGGGCGCTGCTGTTCGCCGTGGCGGCGGTGCTCTGCATTTACATCAGCCTTAAAACCGACGACGGCATGCTGCGCGGTTTTGGCCTGACCTTCCTCGCCATTAACCTCTACACCCGCTATTTCGAATACTTCTGGGACGGGATGAACAAAGTGGTGTTCTTCCTGCTCCTCGCGGCGTCGCTGGCGGTGATTGGGCGCTATGCAGAACGAATCTGGCACGCGGGTAACTCGGCCAGGTAAGTTTTTTGCGAGAAGGATTCAGGGAATCGACGTGGACTCGGTTGAGCCTGGCGCAAACGTGTAAGGTAAATCACGAAAGGTGAGGTTAGCCTTTAATGCAAATTGCCTTATATGTTAATGTCGTCATAAACTGCGTACTCATCCAACGGCACTGAGTGAGCCTGATAACAAACCATTGCCACATGGCTTGTCTGAAATAAGAACAGTTGGGTTGCTCCATAGTCGGGGAATTATGTCTACCAACAGGAGATGTTAGATGAGCAAGAAGATTATTAACTGGGACGAATTAAGAGCAGAGTTATTAAGTGATTCAGAGGTACAAGCCTCTTTTGATGCGGAAGAGCGTAAAGCGCGTTTGCGTGACATGCTGGCGCAATGGCGAAACCAGGCCGGACTGACGCGTGCGCAGGTGGCAGAGAGGATGGGGGTTAGCGCGCCAACGGTTTCACGAATGGAAGCAAATATCACACGAGCCAGTCTGGATACCTTAACGCGTTATGCGCTGGTGTGTGGGGTAAAGCATCCGCAGATCACGTTGTATTAATCATTGTTCAACCTACTGAATCTGCGTCATTTAGATGCGTTGTAAAGTGGACTATACTTACGCGATGAGAAACCACCGATGTCGCCACTGATGATTGAGTCAGCAGATTTTAGTCAAAAACTCGGGCTTATCTCCCGAAATGTCGAACATACAGAAGCATTCCTGGCGCGGGGCACGGTGGATTTTCAGTTGCCGGGGTATTTGCTACCTGCAGGATACCGGCTCCTGAAATCGCGTTATAGCGATGAATACCGTCTCGTCACTACCGACGACGGCAAACCTTATACGGCATATGCCGTGAAGCTGGCGTTCCATAAAGAGATCACCTTTCCTCACGGTGCCGCAACGCAAGTTATGGTCTGGCGTACGCCCCGCGCTGTCCATCAACGCGTGATAAGCGGATTACCACAATTGTTTTTTCAGTGGGTGCTAAGCGAATACGACATTGTAGTGTCAGACAGCGAGCAAACCGGAGACGGTCAACGGTTCTGGTTACGCATGATCGACTGGGCATTTACCATGAATTATCGCATTAGCGTGGCGGACGGCACGGAAGGAGAAGAGTGGAGACTCACGCCAGTAAGTTCATACGCGGAACTGGAAGAGCGCTGGATCGCCTTTGCGTGGGGGTACGATCGTGACGTTCATCCGCACCGAAGATTGGTGATCAGTAAGGCGTAAAGGGCCGCTGCGAGCGGCCCGTATGTATTAGCACTCAGTCACAATCGTGCTCAGCGGCAGGCGAGATTTTGGCAGCGTGGCGTTGAAATCTTCCACACTGTGATGCCCAACCGGCACCACCACCAGGCTGGTGAAACCTTTCTCTTTCAGGCCGAACTCTTCGTCGAGGATCGCGGCGTCGAAGCCTTCAATCGGTACCGCATCCAGGCCCAGCGCAGCCACGCCCAGCAGGAAGTTACCCACGTTCAGATAAACCTGTTTCGCCATCCACTGGTCGTCATCTTTCAGATCCACACGGTGCATGTCAGCGAAGTAGGTACGACCTTTATGGTTCGCCGCTTTGGCTTCTGGCGTGTTGAAACGGCCATCGGCCTCTTCCTGATCCACCACGCGTTCCAGCCAGGCATCATCCATCGCGGTTTTCGCGCAGAACACCACCACGTGAGAAGCGTCCAGCATTTTGCGCTCGTTGAAGACGTAAGTACCTGCGGCAGATTTCGCCACGCGAGCTTTACCTTCCTCGGTGCTGGCGACAATAAAGTGCCACGGCTGAGAGTTGGTGCTGGACGGGCTGTATTGCAGCAGGGTTTTGATCTTTTCCGCTTCGTCTGCGGTCAGTTTTTTAGCGGGGTCGAACGCCTTGGTGGAGTGGCGTTTCAGGGCGACAGAAATAATATCCATAACAACTCCTGGTAATGAAATTCGCCCGCACGCGGGCGCGAAAGGAGAGCAGATTACAGCGAGACGCGGAAAAAGATAAGTGCGATTCGAGCGCTTATACTGTTCGTCCCAGACGAACAATCAAACCGGTCTTATCCACTTCTGGTCTTTTTTCGGCAGCTTATCCACCACCAGATTCCACGAGTCATTAATGAGATCGGTCACCAGCTCTGGCGTGACGTCGTCGGTGCCGTACAGTGAAATCCAGTGTTTTTTATTGAGGTGATAGCCCGGTTCCACCCCGCGATAAATCTGCTGGTTTAACAGCGATTTTTCCGGGTCTGACTTCAGGCTGACGTGGGGCCGTCCATGTACGGTGCCCATCAGCATAAAAATTTTTCCGCCTATCTTAAACACATCGTATTCCGGTCCAAACGGCCAGCAGTGTTCGGTGAAAGGCAGCTCCAGCGCCACGCGTTTGGCGTGCTCCTGCAGGGATTTACTGTCCATCGCTCTCTTCCTGGGCAAGCCCGCGCCACATAACCTCAAACCCGAGCGCTTTAAAATCGACGGCGCGAGAAGGATCGCGGGTGGCAAATTCCATTGTGGATTCGGCAAGCGATAAGAAAAGCGCATCGCCAAAGGTTTTAAACTCATCGGACATAAATACCTGGCGCACCGAGCGGCGGCAGAGTTCATGCAGCTCCGGGAACATCTCTTTCACCGCCAGTTCCGTTTCGGCGCTCAGCTTTTCACTCACGCCTATCTGGCGGATTGCCGCATGCGCAACGGGGTTACGAATCCCCCAGTCCACATAGCTGTTCCAGATGTTTCGCGTATGCTCTTTCGGTGTGGTAAGGCTGCGGTCCAGATTAGAGAGCATTGACTGACAGAGGTCCTGCTTGAGGTGCAGGTAGAGGGCATTCAGCAGATCGTCTTTGGTAGCAAAGTAGCGGAACAGGGTGCCTTCGGCGACGCCCGCTTTACGGGCAATTAACGCCGTTGAGGCGGCAATACCTGACTGCGCAAATGCCGCGGTTGCGGCGTCCAGTAAGGCCTGTTTTTTATCTTCACTCTTCGGACGTGCCACTAAATTTTTCCTCCTGTCAATTGTAAAAACCCTGATTGAAACACGTGCTTTGACCCGCTGCAACGCGGAATGTCAAAGATCGAAAACGTCTTGACGACTTTATCATCATATCTATAATGAGTGCTTACTCACTCATAATCAAGTTCAGCCCGCGCAAACCATCGGATGGGGCGCGTTTTCGGGTCAGGATATGAAAAAGTCCCTCTTCATCTGCGTGGTGTTTGTCATGATTATTGCTTCAGCCGCGAGTTTACCGTTTGTTCTGAATGCCGGATTTGGCCAGCCACCGCAGGGTGCGCAGCTCACGGAAGTGGAGGCCTCGCCGCAGTATCGCGACGGCAAATTCCACAATACGTTGCCCACGCCAGGCTATAACGGCGACAAAAATATGCTGGTGGCGATGTGGGAGTTCCTGACCAAAAAGACCGAAAACGCCCGTCCTGCACAGCCGCTGCCGCTGGTGAAAACCGATCTCGCAAGCCTGCCGCGGGAGCAGGAGACGCTGGTGTGGCTCGGTCACTCCTCCTGGTATATGCAGCTGGCGGGGAAACGGATCCTTATCGACCCCGTTCTCGGGAATTACGCCGCGCCGTTTTCATTCCTCAACAAAGCCTTCGCCGGGGAGTATCCCTGGCAGGCGAGCAGCATGCCGGAGATCGACCTGCTGATCATTTCGCACGATCACTACGATCACCTGGATTACGCCACCATCACGGCGCTGCTGCCAAAGGTGAAACGCGTGGTCACTCCGCTGGGCGTGGGATCGCACCTGCGTTACTGGGGAATGAAGCCGGAGATTATTGAAGAGCGCGACTGGAACCAGTCGGTGCGCATCAGCGAGGCGCTGACGGTACATGTACTGCCCGCGCGTCACTTCTCCGGGCGCGGCATCAAGCGCAATCAAACCCTGTGGGGCAGTTTTATGTTCGTTACGCCCGAACAGAAGATTTATTACAGCGGCGATTCAGGTTACGGGCCGCATTTTAAGGCCATCGGCGAGCAGTTTGGCGAAGTGGATTTAGCCATTATGGAAAACGGTCAGTACGACCAGGACTGGAAGTACATCCATATGCTGCCGGAAGAGACGGCGCAGGCCTCGGTGGATCTGAACGCGAAAGCCGTGGTGCCGGGACATAACGGGCGCTTCGTGCTGGCGAAACATACCTGGAACGATCCGCTGATCCAACTGGCAAAAGCCAGCAAGGACAAAAATTATCGGCTGTTGACACCCGCGCTGGGCGAGCCTGTCCGGGTGAGTGATCCCACGCAAACATTTCGTGAGTGGTGGGAATAATGATCAATCAGGAAGCTGAAGGGGAGAGCAGTATGACCATTTCCGCTCAAGTCATCGACACTATCGTCGAGTGGATCGACGATAACCTGCACCAGCCATTACGTATCGAAGAGATTGCCCGCCATGCGGGTTACTCGAAATGGCACCTGCAGCGGCTGTTTATGCAATACAAAGGGGAGAGTCTGGGGCGCTATATCCGTGAACGCAAGCTGCTGCTGGCGGCGCGGGATCTGCGCGAATCAGACGCCCGGGTATACGACATCTGCCTGCGTTACGGGTTTGACTCGCAGCAGACCTTCACTCGCATCTTCACCCGCACGTTCAACCAGCCGCCTGGGGCGTATCGTAAAGAGAACCACAGCAGGGCACACTGAGCTGTTTTACCCGGTGGCGGTTTCGCCTGACCGGGCCTGCATCACGCTTACGACGCCAGAGAAAACCAGCGGCGCCAGACGAAACGCAGCACGAAGAATTCGATGGCGCCGAGCAGTAAGAACCACACGCAGAACAGAATGGTGTAGAGCTGGTTAAGGTCGACCATGTGGAAGGTCTGAACCAGCTTCTGCGCCAGCACCAGCCCGAGAGAGGGTGCCGGTAGCAGCAGGCACGAAAGCAGGGCCAGCAATAAAATGCCGCCCGCAGTGAGCAGCGATTCTAACGGGTGTTTCATCGTAATGTTAATCGTCAGTTAAAAATGTCATTGTCCGGCATCCCGGAACGTAAAGCAATATAAACCCACCCACCCGGTTTCACTGAAATAATCACCGCTTATCAGCTTCTTATTCGTAAAATAAAAATAAATCCTCACGCGCGATTAAAAGAATATCGCGTTATGTCAATTAATGTCTGGATTACGAAAATAATTTTACAAAGGAATAGGTGCTATATCCAATTAACGTTGCAATAACAATGGCTGCGATAATGTATAACGCCAGACGGCGTCCGCGATAAATACCAAACATGGTTCCTCCTCGTTTAAAGTTGGTTTAGAAATATTTTGTAAAAATTGGCTCATCGAAATACTTTTATGCAGTTTTGAATAACCGAGAAGTCATTATATTGCGGTAGATCAATTTTACGCGCAAGACTTTAAAATGAATTTATTTTAGCCCGAAAGGAATTCAGGCTTTAGTTCACCGGATATTGAAGGAAAAATACGATGACCGAAAAAAAATTGTCCCCGAACGTGCCGCCTTCCGGCGGGCTGGCATACCAGCAGACCGTAGAGCAGGTGCTTGCGCACACCCAGAGCCAGGCCAGGGGTCTGGAGCGTGCAGAGGCGCAGGCGCGTTTGCAAAAACATGGCCCGAATGCGCTGCCGGAGAAAAAAGGTAAACCCGCCTGGCTGCGTTTTTTAGCCCATTTTAATGATGTTCTGATTTATGTCCTGCTGGCCGCAGCCGTATTAACGGCAATAATGGGCCACTGGGTCGATACGCTGGTTATTTTAGGCGTGGCGGTGATCAATGCGTTAATTGGTCATATTCAGGAAAGCAACGCGGAAAAATCGTTGAAGAGTATTCGTAATATGCTCTCCAGCGAGGCGCGCGTTATTCGCGACGGCAACCATGAAACAATACCCACAACTGAAATAGTTCCGGGCGATATTATTGTTTTACGTGCGGGGGATCGTATTCCCGCAGATATGCGCTTAATCGAAGCACATAATTTACGCGTGGAAGAGGCGATTCTCACCGGCGAATCAACGGTGGTAGATAAACACACCAACCCGCTGAACGGTGAACTGCCGCTGGGCGATCGCACTAACCTGGTCTTCTCGGGCACCACCGTAAGCGCGGGTGGGGGGATCGGCGTGGTGATTGCCACCGGACAGGAGACCGAGCTTGGCCACATCAACCAGATGATGGACGGGATTGAAAAACACCGCACGCCGCTGCTGGTACAGATGGACAAGCTGGGCAAGGCTATCTTCGCCATTATTCTGGCGATGATGGCGGCGCTGTTTATCTTCAGCCTGGTGTTCCGCGAGATCCCAATGGGCGAGCTGCTACTCTCGCTGATTAGCCTGGCGGTGGCGTCCGTACCGGAAGGTCTGCCGGCGATTATCTCCATTATCCTCTCTCTGGGTGTGCAGGCGATGGCGCGCAAGCGGGCGATTATCCGCAAGCTGCCAACGGTTGAAACCCTGGGGGCGATGACCGTGGTCTGCTCGGATAAAACCGGCACCCTGACCATGAATGAAATGACGGTGAAGGCCATCATCACCGCTGACGCCTGCTACCGCGTGGACGGCAACAGCTACGAGCCGGTGGGTAACATTTACCTGGAAGGCAGCGACGAGCCGATGCAGATCCAGCCGGACACCGTGCTGGAGCAGTACCTGCGCACCATCGACCTGTGCAATGACAGCCAGCTGATTCAGGACGAGCGCGGCCTGTGGGGCATCACCGGTGGGCCGACCGAAGGCGCGCTGAAGGTGCTGGCGGCGAAAGCCCACCTCGCGCCGGTGATGACCACGCTGATTAACAAAATCCCGTTCGACTCGCAGTACAAGTACATGAGCACCCACTACCAGATTGGTAGTGAGGAGCAGATCCTGATCACCGGCGCGCCGGATGTGATTTTCGCCCTCTGCGCACAGCAGCAGACCCGCAACGGTGCGCAGACGTTTGACCGCGCGTACTGGGAAAGCGAGATGGAGCGCTATGCGCGCCAGGGACTGCGTATGGTGGCCGCAGCGTTCAAACCGGCAAACGGCGAGCAGGCGCTGACGCATGACGATCTCAGCCACGGTCTGATCTTCCTCGGTATCGCCGGGATGATGGATCCACCGCGCCCGGAAGCCATTGACGCCATTAACGCCTGCCAGCAGGCGGGGATCCGCGTGAAGATGATCACCGGCGATCACCCGCAGACGGCAATGAGCATTGGCCAGATGCTGGGGATCACCAACAGCGAGCAGGCGGTGACCGGCTACCAGCTGGAGAAGATGGATGACACCGAGCTGGCGGACGCGGCGGTGAAGTATGACATCTTCGCCCGTACCAGCCCGGAGCATAAGCTGCGCCTGGTGAAAGCGCTGCAGGATAAAGGCGAAATCGTCGGCATGACCGGCGACGGCGTGAACGATGCCCCGGCGCTGCGTCAGGCGGACGTGGGTATTGCGATGGGCATCAAAGGCACGGAAGTGACCAAAGAGGCGGCGGACATGGTCCTGACGGACGATAACTTCGCCACCATTGCCAGCGCGGTAAAAGAGGGGCGTCGTGTCTACGACAACCTGAAGAAAACCATTCTGTTCATCATGCCAACTAACCTGGCGCAGGGGCTGTTGATTGTGATTGCGCTGCTGGCGGGGAACATCATTCCGCTCACGCCGGTACTGATTCTGTGGATGAACATGGCAACCTCCGCCACGCTCTCCTTCGGCCTGGCGTTTGAAGCCGCCGAGCGCAACATCATGCGCCGTCCGCCGCGTCAGACCGGGCAGCACGTGATGGACGCGTATGCCGTTTGGCGCGTGGCCTTTGTGGGCACCATGATTGCCATCGCCGCCTTTGCGCTGGAAGCCCTGCTGGCCCCGCGCGGTCACAGCGCGGAGTTCATCCGCACCGTGCTGCTGCAGATGCTGGTCTGCGCCCAGTGGGTGTACATGATTAACTGCCGCAATACCGAAGGGTTCTCCCTGAACCGTGGCCTGCTGGCAAACAAAGGGATCTGGCTGGTGACCGGCGTGCTGTTCCTGCTCCAGGCGGCCATTATCTACCTGCCGTTTATGCAGATGCTGTTCGGGACGGAAGCGCTGCCGCTGCGCTACTGGTTCGTAACGCTTGCGGTAGCGGGTGTGATGTTCTTCGTCGTCGAAATCGAGAAGAGACTCACCCGCAGGTTCCGTAAGGCTGCATAACTAAAACCTTACCCCTCACCCAGCCCTCTCCCCAAAGGGGAGAGGGTGTTTATGTCCCCTCTCCCCTTTGGGGAGAGGGTTAGGGTGAGGGGAAAATACTGAGGTACTCCCATGAAATTCCCACTCCTGTTCGCACTGCTTACCTTCACCCTGCCACCTGCCTTTGCCGCCGCCATTCCTGTTCGCGTTGCCACCGTGGAACAAACTACCCACGCTGCTGAACGCCAGATCCCGGGCCGCATCGAGGCGATTCACACCGTTGAGTTGCGCGCACGCACGGAAGGCGTGATAACCAAAATCAACTTCCGCGACGGGCAATATGTGAAAAAAGGCGACGTGCTGTTCGAACTGGATGATGCCGAGCCGCGTGCTGCCGTGCGTCTGGCTCAGGCCGAGGTGACGAGCGCCGAAGCCACGCTGCGGCAGGCGCAGCAGCAGCTCTCCCGTTTTGAAAGCCTGGGCAACAACAACGCCATCAGCCGCCACGATGTGGATAACGCCCGTATGCAGCGCGATGTTGCCCGCGCCGCGCTGGAGCAGGCGAAAGCCCGGCTGGAAACCCGCAACGTGACGCTGGGGTACACGCGCATCACATCACCGATTGCCGGGCGCGTGGGGCACAGCAACTTCCACGTCGGCAGCCTGGTCAACCCCGCAAGCGGTGTACTGGTGGATGTGGTGCAGCTGGATCCGATCCGCATCGCTTTTGCGCTGGAAGAGGGCGCGTTTGCCGCTAAAGTCGGCAACCATACCGATCTCCGCGCCATGAAGCAGGCCTGGCAGGCGTTAATTGACAACAACGGCC
The DNA here is from genome assembly GCF_028737495.1 of Enterobacter cloacae complex sp. 2022EL-00981. Lineage (NCBI taxonomy): Bacteria > Pseudomonadati > Pseudomonadota > Gammaproteobacteria > Enterobacterales > Enterobacteriaceae > Enterobacter > Enterobacter cloacae complex sp. 2022EL-00981. Next base: position 63,952 of record NZ_JAQZRK010000020.1, on the reverse strand, counting down.
AGCGTATCGTCGGCGAGCTGACGTCGGTGGACAACCGTATCGACCCGCGCACCGCCAGCGTGATGCTGCGTGCCGAATTCGCCAATCCACGCCATCAGCTGCTGCCCGGCGGCAATGTGAATGTTTTTCTGCGGCCCGCCAGCGCAACGCCGGTTATGACGCTGCCCGCCGCTGCCGTACAGCAGAATGACGACGGTTTCTTCGCCTGGGTGGTCAACGCCGACGGTAGGGCGGAAAAACGTCCGCTGACGGTCGCCGGACAGATCGGGCAGCAGTTCCAGATCACCTCTGGCGTACAGCCTGGTGAGCGAGCGCTCGCTGACGGCGTGCAGCGTGTTCAGCCCGGCGCTGCCGTCCAGATACTCAATTAAGGAGCCATCATGCTGACGTTTTTCATCAAACGCCCGCGCTTTGCGATGGTGATTGCGCTGGTCATTACCCTGTTGGGGGCTATCGCGCTGAAGCTAATCCCGGTGGAGCAGTATCCGCAGATCACGCCGCCGGTCGTGAATGTGTCAGCGTCATGGCCGGGGGCCAGCGCGGCTGACGTGGCCGAGGCCATCGCCACGCCGCTGGAGACCCAGCTTAACGGCGTGGACCACTTGCTGTATATGGAGTCCACCAGTTCGGATGAAGGCACTTACAGTCTGAACATCACGTTTGCTGCCGGGACAGACCCGGATCTGGCCGCCATCGACGTGCAAAACCGCGTGTCGCAGGCCACGGCACAGCTACCGGCCGAGGCACAGCAAAACGGCGTGCAGGTGCGCAAGCGCGCCACCAACCTGATGATGGGGGTAAGTCTTTACTCACCGGAAAACACCCACACGCCGCTGTTTGTCAGCAACTACGCCAGCACTCAGGTGCGCGAGGCGCTGTCCCGTTTGCCCGGCGTCGGGCAGGTGCAGATGTTTGGCGCGCGCGACTACAGCATGCGCATCTGGCTGCGGCCCGATCGCATGAACGCGCTCAACGTCACCACCGACGACGTGGCGCAGGCGCTGCGCGAGCAGAACGTGCAGGGCGCGGCAGGCCAGGTCGGTACACCACCGGTCTTTAACGGCCAGCAGCAGACCCTGACCATCAACGGGCTGGGGCGCTTAAACCAGGCAGAAGAGTTTGCCAACATCATCATCCGCGCGGGCGAGATGGGGCAACTGGTGCGCCTGCAGGACGTTGCCACCATCGAACTTGGCTCACGCAGCTACAGCTCCGGCGCGCAGTTGAACGGGCATGACTCCGCCTATCTCGGCATTTACCCCACTCCGTCTGCTAACGCCCTGCGCGTCGCCGGGGCGGTGCGTGCAGAGCTGGAGCGTCTCTCGACGCGCTTCCCGGACGACCTGGTTTATGAGGTGAAATTCGACACCACCACCTTCGTGGCTGCCACCATTAAAGAGATTGGCGTCTCCCTGGCGCTGACGATGCTGGCGGTGGTGGTGGTCGTCTCCCTGTTCCTGCAGAGCTGGCGCGCCACGCTGATTGTCGCCCTTGCCATTCCGGTGTCGCTGGTGGGCACCTTTGCGGTGCTCTACACGCTTGGCTATTCCGCCAACACGCTCAGCCTGTTCGCCATTATTCTGGCGCTGACCATGGTGGTGGATGACGCCATCGTGGTGGTGGAGAGCGTCGAAACGCTGATGGCGGAAGGGCAGAGCCGGACGGCGGCGACCGCGCTGGCGCTGCGCCAGATTGCCGGGCCGGTGATCGCGACGACGCTGGTGCTGCTGGCGGTATTCGTGCCGGTGGCGCTGCTGCCGGGGATTGTCGGCGAGCTGTACCGCCAGTTTGCGGTCACGCTCTCCACCGCCGTAACGCTCTCAAGCCTGGTGGCGCTGACGCTGACACCCGCGCTGTGTGCGCTGCTGCTGCGTCCGCGTCCGGCGCAGTCCGCGGCGATTTTCCGCGGCTTCAACCGGGGGCTGGAGGCCACGCGTAGCCTCTACTCCCGCATGGTGAGTATATTCACCCTTCGTCCGTGGCTGGCACTGCTGGCCACCGCAGGCGCGGCGGCTGTGGTGGTGTTCAGCTTTATGTCGATGCCTAAAGGCTTCCTGCCGCAGGAAGATCAGGGCTACTTCTTCGCCAGCGTTCAGTTGCCGGAAGCGGCCTCGCTGGAGCGCACCGAGGCGGTGATGGCTACGGCACGCGAATTAATTGCTAAACATCCGGCGGTGGAAGACGTGATTCAGGTCTCCGGGTTTAACATCCTCAACGGCACCAGCGCCTCCAACGGCGGGTTTATCTCCATCATGCTGAAGGACTGGAGCGAGCGTCCGCCGCTGGATGAAGTGATGGGTACCCTTCAGCGCCAGCTGCTGGCGCTGCCGGAAGCAACCATCATGACCTTTGCCCCGCCGACGCTGCCGGGGCTGGGCAACGCTTCCGGCTTCGACCTGCGTATTCAGGCGCAGGCGGGGCAGAGCCCGGCGGAGCTGGAGCGCATCACCCGCGAGGTGCTGGTGAAAGCCAACCAGCATCCGCAGCTGAGCCGCGTATTCACCACCTGGAGCAGCAACGTGCCGCAGCTGACGCTGAACGTTGATCGCGAGCGTGCGGCGCGTCTCGACGTACCGGTGTCACGCATCTTCAGCAGCCTGCAAACCGCATTTGGCGGCACGCGTGCCGGCGATTTCAGCGTCAACAACCGCGTCTACCATGTGGTGATGCAAAATGAGATGCAGTGGCGCGAGCGCGCCGGGCAAATCAGCGAGCTGTTTGTGCGCAGCAACAACGGCGAGCGGGTGCGCCTGAGTAATCTCGTGACCATCACGCCCACCGTTGGCGCGCCGTTCCTGCAGCAGTACAACCAGTTTCCATCTGTGTCGGTGAGCGGTTCCGCGGCGGAAGGGGTGAGCAGTAGCACTGCGATGGCGGCGATGGGCGACATTCTGGCGCAGAGCCTGCCCGCCGGGTACGACTACGCCTGGAGCGGCATGTCGTACCAGGAGCAGCAGACCGGCAATCAGGCGATCTGGATCGTGCTGGCGGCGGTGGTGATGGCGTGGCTGTTCCTCGTCGCCCAGTACGAGAGTTGGACGCTTCCGGCGAGCGTAATGCTTTCGGTGCTGTTCGCCATCGGCGGAGCGCTGGTCTGGCTGTGGATAGCCGGCTACGCCAACGACGTGTATGTGCAGATTGGCCTGGTGTTGCTGATAGCCCTTGCTGCCAAGAACGCGATCCTTATCGTCGAGTTTGCCCGCGCGCGGCGCATGGAGGGGATAGCGATTGTCGATGCGGCTCGCGAGGGGGCATCACGCCGCTTCCGTGCGGTAATGATGACGGCGGTATCGTTCATCATTGGCGTCCTGCCAATGATGCTGGCGACCGGGGCGGGTGCCCAAAGCCGTCGCATCATTGGTACTACGGTATTCAGCGGTATGCTGGTGGCGACCGTGGTGGGGATCCTGTTCATCCCCGCACTGTTTGTGCTGTTCCAGCGCCTGCGCGAGTGGGGGCACGGCCTTACGGACTCGTCGCCCACAGCTCGCAGTGCTTCTGAACCAGAGAAATAAGCGAGCCGCCGTCGGCGATAAAGTCCCGCATGCGCTGCGCCTCGCTCTTGCCCTGCTTTAACAGCAGGGCAAGTTCCTTAATCGCGCTCGTCGCGCCGAGTTTCTCGGCCGATGGCGCAACCTGCTCCAGCAGCCAGGCAAGATCTTCCGCCACCGTCTTATGCTCGCCGGTATGCACGTCCGTCAGTATGCCCTCAAGCCCGTAGCGACACGCCTGAAAACGGTTAAAGCGATACAGCAGAAAATCCCTCTCCTGATGCTTATACGGCCGGGTGGTCAGCAGCCAGTGGGATGTCGCCTGGATCAGCCCGGCGATATTGATCGCATGGCCGAGCGTCAGCGGCGTATCCATCACCCGCACCTCAACGGTGCCAAAATGTGGGCTGGGGCGGATGTCCCAGTGCAGATCTTTAATGCTGTCGATCATGCTGGTTGAGCTCAGGCGGCGAAACAGCCCCTCGAACTCCTGCCAGTTGTTGACCCACGGCATCTGCCCGTTATCCGGGAACCCGGAAAAGATATTGAGTCGCGAGGAGGCGAACTTCGTGTCCGTGCCCTGCATGTAGGGTGATGCGGCGGCCAGGGCGATAAAGTGCGGGACAAAGCGTGACAGGCCATGCAGCAGATAAATCGCGTCATCGCCGGTCCGGCACCCGACATGCACGTGCTGGCCAAACACCGTCGCCTGTAAAATCAGATAGCCAAAGCGCTCCAGCGTGATGTTGTAGCGCTCATCATCGCACACCTCCTGCCGCTGCCACTTCTGGAACGGATGCGTCCCGCCGCCGCAGATCTGAATATGCTGCTCCGCCGCCGCCCGCAAAATGCTCTGCTGCATCATGGAGAACTGTGCCGCCGCCTGATCGATGTTCTGGCACACGCCGGTGGCAATCTCAAGCATGCTTTCGGTGATATCGTGTTTAACTTCACCGCCTTTGATGTCGTCTTTAACGGCGGCGATAAGCGCGGAAGAGTCCTGGCTCAGATCGTATCCCGGTGGGTTAACCACCTGCAGCTCGAGTTCGATGCCAAGGGTATAGGGTTCAGAGGATTTGAAATCGGGTAAAGGCATGGCGCACTCCGTTGTCTGTCGTGTGTTGAGTATAGACAACGACGTGGCGCTCACTTTTTACAGTGGTATAACTGTTAGCAGGCTTAGCGAAAAGGGGAGTTAACCATGTCTGACAATCCAGTGGTTGCGCTGATTGGTCCTGGTGCAATTGGTACCACTATCGCCGCGGTGCTACATGACGCTGGCCGCACGCCGCAGTTGTGCGGACGCACCGCACATCCTGAACTGCGTCTGCGCGACGACGAAGGTGAAACGGTCGTGCCGGGTCCGGTATTAACCGACCCGTCCGTCGTCACGCGTCCCGCCGATCTGGTTTTTGTGGCGGTAAAAACGACGCAGAACGCCGACAGCGCCGGGTGGCTGCGCGCCCTGTGCGATGAAAACACGGTGGTCTGCGCCCTGCAAAACGGCGTGGAGCAGAAAGCCCAATTGGAGCCGTGGGTTAATGGCGCAACGGTGCTGCCGTCGGTGGTCTGGTTCCCGGCGCAGCGTGAGCCGGATGCGTCGGTCTGGTTGCGTGCCAAACCGCGCCTGACGCTGCCGGACGTTCCGCAGGCAAAACGGGTGGTAGACGCGTTGCAGGGCACACGCTGTGCGGTTGAGCTGTCGGCTGATTTTGCCACTGTCGCCTGGCGCAAGCTGCTGCAAAACGCGGTGGCCGGGCTAATGGTGCTGGCCAACCGTCGTGCCGGGATGTTTTCGCGCGAGGATATCAGCGCGCTGGGGCTGGCGTATCTGCGCGAAGGCCTTGCTGTCGCCCGTGCCGAGGGGGCAGCGCTCAATGATGACGTTGCGCAGGAGATCCTGGCGAACTTCCAGCGCGCCCCGGCCGATTTAGGCACCTCGATCCTTGCCGACCGTCAGGCCAACCGCCCACTGGAGTGGGATATCCGCAACGGCGTGATCCAGCGCTATGGCCGCGCGCACGGTATTCCGGTGCCCATCAGCGATGTGATAGTGCCGCTGCTGGCGGCGGGGAGCGAGGGGCCGGGGTGAGATACGGTCTGGAACAAGTGAAAGACCCGGCCATTGTGCGCCGGGCTCCCCTCTTACTTAGCCCGACGGGCTTTCTCTGCTTTGAACTCTTCCATTGTTGCCTCCAGGATCCAGAGGCAATGAGCACCGTCTATGTTTTCCAGTAGCGCCTGTCGTGTGAGTTGATAGAACGCATCGATTTCTGCGGGTGATTTCTCTAAAGGCGGGGTGCAGATGATATCGCTGCCTACCATGTGCGGCCATTTTCCAGCGTCAATGGTGCGGAGCGTTTTCAGCGTGGCGTCCGTGTTTGTTGTGAGCGCAGCGGCCAGGGCATCCTCTAGCTGCTGCGCCTGGTTCCCATCAGCGACGGCAGCCAGCGCTGGGGCTTGCTCAATCCAGTGTGCATCGCCTGAGGCGATTCCCTTAAGTGCTAAAGACCAGTCAGTAACGCCAGCTATTGCCGGGGCTGTAAAAGCAGATAGCAGCAGTACGATCGAATATTTCATCGTACAACCTCAAGCTCGCCGCCATCGCGAAGAATCTTACGCCTCGTTGACGGTGAGAGAATGATGCATCCCTCGGATGCAAAACCGGCGGGGCCATACTTATGGTCACCATGAATGCGAAATTCTGAGCGACCAAAACTTTCTCCCGAGGTTTGCTCAAGAATGATGGTTATCGGTCCTTTAGAATTCGAATGACCCGCAATTTTATACGTACCGCGAGGCAGTGGCCCCAGTCCCTTTACATGCTGACGGTCCGGGTTATTTTTATTTGTAAGAGCACCGGAATATCCGGTCTCAATTAATTTACCATCTTTATACATCTTGCCGGTAGACTGCTCATACTTCCATCCCATAACACTCTCCTTATGCCGTCTTGCGGTCGTTCCAGCTGTCTGAATGTATAATGTTACCGTCCACATAGCGCCAGGTAATTTTTTCATACAGCAGTTCTACCAGCTCAAGATGGTTATGTTTCTCATAGTCAGGATTTTTGACGTCAAGCATCATTGGACAGACGCTGACGATCGTCACGCCTTCCATGAAGGTGGAAAAATATTCTACTTCCTGTCCTGCATCATTGATGTGATAAAATTTGAACTCTGCGGATTTAAACTTCTGGCCTGTGCTGACAGCCTTGTACAAATAGGGGCTGGAGGCGTCTATCTCTTTATCGAAAGAATAGGGGGAATGGACGCGCAGACTGGTTGCCTTGCCGTTATGCTTGTCGGTGGGTTGCACTACGCCGTGATTCAGTCCGATTATCTCGATGCTTCCTTCACGACCATATATATCAACAGAGCCTTTGATATCGGCACCGCCGTCATCTTTAAGCCATAAATAAGCGGGAATAGCCATTTGTATAAAACTCCATTTAAGGAAATCCTGAAAAAATCTTTTTTCTTTAGTGGGTTATGTAACTATTTCAACGCTAGCGCTTCCAAAGTGGCTCGTCAATTTTTGTACGGCATGGATATAAAACGATCTGCGATTTCGTTGATGAAAATTAAGAAATGATGGGATCTTACGGTTTGGAGCTGGATAAAGTGTTAACGATTAATATCTTGGTTTAACTTAAAATTTGATTAAGTGAATAATGATTGCAAGTGTAATAAATAGTTGAACTGTTATTAACGTTACATCGATTTGACGAGTTATGAGTTAATTAAAAGTTCCTGACGGCTCGTCAAAATCCCGCCAGTTTGGTGTCGCTGCTGGCTGCAGGCCAGCGAGGGACCGGGCTAACGGCCGCTGTTTTTCCGTTCGGCAAAGTAGTGCGCGGGCGTGGTGCCCATCGCTTTGCGAAACATGGTGATAAACGCATTCACGGATTCATACCCGAGTTTTGTCGCCACATTCTGCACTGGGGCACCGCTCGCCAGCTCCTGCAGGGCGATAATCAGGTGCAGCTGCTGCCGCCATCGCCCAAAGCTCAGCCCGGTCTCGCGCTGCATCAGACGCGCAAAGGATCGTTCGCTGAGCGCCAGCCGTTTGGCCCAGTCTTTCAGGGTGCTTCTGTCCTCAGGGTGGCTGACCAGCGCGTCGGCCATCGCGCGTATTTTGGGATGCGCCGAAACCGGCAGGCTCAGCTTTTGCTGCGGCATGCTGGTCAGTTCATCAAGCGTTACCCGGGTGAGTCTTGCCGCGTGGCTGTCCGGCGGATAATCAACCTCTTCGCGGGTTAAGCGGTCAACCAGTTCCTTAATCAACGGCGAAATCGCCAGGATGCAGCATCGCGCCGGGAGCGCCGCCGCACCGGGCTCAATAAACAGATAGTTGAGATGGGCGTTCCAGGTTGCTTTGGCACTATGCGGAATGCCGCCGGGGATCCAGACCGCGCAGTCTGGCGGCACGATCCAGATATCGTTTTCCGCATAACAGCTGACCGCGCCATAGCGGGCAATAATCAGCTGCCCCTTGCGGTGGGTGTGTACCGGCACTTCTGCAGCGTAGTCCACGAAGTCCAGATGGCGCGCCACGGCAGGAGAGGCTGTGGCGTCAGGGTCATAGAGCGTATTAGCAAGTTGAGGTTTCATGTTTCTGGCAACATTTAGGTATTTTTTGACAGAATAGAGTATTTAAGCGCGCTGACAAGCCGGTAATAATCCCGGCATGAATATCCTCATCTCTCGTTATTTACCAGCCGCGCTGCAAAGCGATGCCCGCGCGCTGCTCTATTCCGCAAGGACATTTGCCGCCGCGATGCTGGCGTATTACATTGCGCTGTCGATCGGTCTCGAGCGCCCCTCATGGGCCATTATTACCGTTTACATTGTGTCGCAGACGTCGGTGGGGGCATCGCTCAGCAGGAGCCTTTACCGTCTTGCCGGAACCGTAACGGGGGCCTGTGCCACCGTGCTGATCGTGCCCACTTTCGCAACTATGCCGATGGTTTGCAGCGTGGTGCTGACGGGGTGGATCACGTTCTGTCTCTGGTTATCCCTGCTGGAACGCACGCCCCGGGCCTATGCCTTTGTGCTGGCAGGTTACACCGCGAGCCTGATTGGTTTCCCGGCGGTCTCTGAGCCCGGTGCGATTTTTAACATCGCCGTCGTTCGGGTGCAGGAGATTGCGATTGGTATCTTCTGTGCGGCGGTGATTCACCGCTATGTATTGCCTGCGCGTATCTCCGCGCAGTTCAACAGCGCCTTATCGCAGACGCTGCGCACCGCACGCGAGCGGGTAGCCGACACGTTAGCGGGCAAACCCGGTACGGTGACGTCGCCCCTGCATTTTACGCTGTCGCTGCAGTTCCTGCAGGGAATGAGCCATCATATCCCGTACGATTTCGCCCTTGCCGTTCCGGTACGCCAGGCCCGAAAAGCCATTCATGACCGGCTGGCGCGGTTGATTATGGTGAACTGTGAACTGCGTGACCGCTTACCCCTGACGGCGACAATGCCCGCTGAACTGCAAACCGTGCTGGACGATGTCCAGGCCTGGCTTGCCTGTGACGATGAAGCGCAACGAAAACAGCTGGCAGACGCCCTCATTAAGCGTTGCCAGCAGGTCGCTGAGCGCGATGCTTCTCGGGCGCGGAGCCTGAAAGAGGCGGAGCGGGCAAGTTTTACCCGTTATCTGACGGAGGCCGTGCTTCTTTTGCAACAGTGCGATCGTCTTTCAGATGCGATCCACCACAGCCGGTTTGCGTCCGATCGTGTACAGAGCAGCGCGATCAAAGGCTACGTCTTCCACCGCGATCCGCTTACCGCCGCGCGCACGGCGCTGGGGGCGTTCGTCATCATCCTGAGCGGTTGTCTGGTCTGGATTTACTCCGCCTGGCCCGACGGCGGCACGGCAGTTTCGATCCTCGGTGTCTGCTGCACGCTGTTCGGTAGCTTCGACACCCCGGCACCGCACCTCGTGAAATACATCATTGGCAGCATCTGGGGCGTAGTGATAAGCCTGCTCTACAGCTTTGCGCTACTTCCACAGGTGAGTGATTTCGCCGTGCTGGTGGCGGTGCTTGCGCCAGCGTATCTGCTGGCCGGGTCGCTGCAGGCGCGCCCACCCACCACCTTTATGGCGATGGGGATCACCCTCACGCTGCCGGTATTATCGGAGCTAAGCGCGCGCTACAGCGGCGATTTCGCCGCGGCGCTAAACACCGCCATTGCTCTCTTTTTCGCGACCGGTTTTGCCGTCATCAGCATGAGCCTGCTGCAAACCGTGCAGGCCGATGCCGCCATCAACCGGCTGCTGAGGTTGTGCCAGCGCGATATCCGCCGCAACGTGAAAGGAAAAATGCAGAGCGATGAAACCCACTGGATCAATCTGATGATCGACAGGGCGGCCCTGTTACTGCCGCGCTTGCCACGCAGCGGACACGCCACCGAACAGGCGCTTAACCGACTGCTGCACGCGCTGCGGATTGGCCTCTCGGTGCGACACCTACGCCGTACTGACACGCCGCCGGAGATCAACGCGCTGCTTTATCAACTGACGACGACGTCAGACACCGCCGCCTTACGTGAACGCCTCGCCGCCGCCATTGGCTGCCGTTTGCCTGCGGCTAATGAACAAACGCGGCAGGTTATCGGCAGGCTGGTGGATCTCCACTGCGCATTACGGGGGCCGGACGATGGTCAATGATCTCAATGTCGGGGGCGTGTTGATCCCCGGGTTACTGATGGTGGCGCTCGTGGCACTGGTCTGCACGCTGCTTCTCATACCGCTTTTCTCTCTCAGCAGGCTTTACCGCCGTTTGCCGTGTCGCCCGCTGATGGATGTTTCAACCTGGATCGTTACCTTTTACCTGCTCATGCAGGGGTTAACCGCGTTGGGGTTATTGATATGAAAGCATTACTTTCTCTGCTGGGCCGTTATGCGCTGACGCTAAGCGCCGTTGCGGCGGCAACGTGTCTGGCGTTTATCTTGTGGAAACATTACGCCCAGACCCCGTGGACCCGCGACGGACGCGTGCGGGCGGATGTGGTGCAGATAGCGCCGGACGTCTCCGGGCCGGTTATCAGCGTGGTGGTGCGGGATAATCAGTGGGTAAACCAGGGCGATGTGCTCTACAGCATCGATCCGCGCTGGCTCAAACTGGCGGTGGCCAGCGCGCAGGCGGATGTGGCGTCAAAACGCCATGAGATGCTGATGCGCCAGGATGCTGCCCGGCGACGCACGCAGATTAAGGACGCCATCTCCCGCGAGGATTTGCAGCAAACTGGCAGTGCGGCGAACGTCGCGGCGGCCAATTATCACGGCGCACTTGCCGCGCTGGCGCTGGCCGAGCTTAATCTGGCTCACGCCACCGTTCGCTCGCCAGTCTCGGGCTACGTCACGCATCTGCGGCTTCGGCCCGGCGATTATGCGACAGCGGGGGAGACAAAGGTGGCCATCGTTGATGCCCACAGCTTTTGGGTGGTGGGGTATTTTGAAGAGACCAAACTGCGCCATATCCGCGTGGGGGATAGCGCGCAGGTGGCGCTGATGGGTTATGACCCTGTCCTCACGGGGCACGTGGAGAGCATCGGTCATGGGATTGGCGATAACAACGACGAGACCGGCGGGCTGGGTCTGCCCGACGTGGAGCCCACCTTCAGCTGGGTGCGGCTGGCGCAGCGCGTGCCGGTGCGCATTCATATCGACACCTTACCGAAGGGGGTTGAGCTGGTGGCGGGCCTGTCGGCGAGCGTGGCGGTGGGACAATAATCTGGGGATAGTCAGCCTTAAACACATATGCGAAACTTACCGCTTCTGAAAAAATGTGGTGGGACCCGCTCAATGTCAGAACCATCTTCGCAGTGCCTGTTTAATGAAGGAATGATCGCTTTTCCCGAGGGCTATCAGGATCGTACCGTCAATGTCTTCGCGCCGCTTGCTGCGGATGCGCCGGCATTCAACATCTCCCGCGATACCCTCAACCCCGGCGAAGCGCTTGCCGCGTATATCGATCGCCAGCTCGCCCTGATGGCAAAACACATCAAGGGCTGGAAGCAGGGTGAACGCAGTGCCGCAACGCTCGGCGACAGCCTTTTACAGGGTGAAATTGTCCACGCCAGCTATCTGCGCGACGGGAAACGCATCTGGCAGCAGCAGGCCGTGTTTAATGCCGAGGGCGATAACATTCTGGTGTTCACTATGACCTGCACCCGTACGCTGGGCGATACGGACTGCGCGCTGTTCGGCGATCTTCTCAGGAGCTTTCGTTTCCACCATTAACACCAGGGATAGTCGTTATGTTTGAAGCTGCACGCGTTGGTGATGATATCGGCCACTCCGGTGCGCTGGCCGGGATGATTGCCGGAACGATTGTCGGTGGCCTGATTGCCGCCGCCGGGGGCATTCTGGCGGGGGCGATGTTTATTGCCGGTCTCGGCGCATCCTGCCTTGGCGTGGGTGTGCTGCTCGTCGGCGCAAGCCTGGCCGTGGGGTATTACACCGGGGAGCTGGCGACCGCCGCCCGGGACAGTATCGCCGACGCCGGGGCATCCAGTATGACGAAGAAAGGCGTCATCACCTCCGGCTCGCCCAATGTGTTTATCAACAGCAAACCCGCCGCCATCGCGACGGACAGCGCGGTGAAGTGCTCGGACGATGGCTCGCAGCAGATGGCCGAAGGCTCTAAGCGTGTCTCCATTAACAGCCAGCCTGCGTCCCGCATCGGGGATCGCACCACCTGCGACGCGAAGGTGATGACCGGTTCGGACAACGTCATTATCGGCGGCGACCCGCAGCAAACCCTGCCCATTCAGTCTGAAGTGCCCGAGTGGCTCTATAAAGTCTCCGATCTTACCCTGCTGTTCGCCGGGCTTCTCGGCGGCTGGGGCGGCGCCGCTGGCAAAGTCGGGGCGCTCTCTAAGCTGCTGGGCAAAATCCCCGGTATCAACAAGCTGGCCCGTATCGCCTGCCGCGCCGGCACGCTGATGACCGGCGTAGCGGCCGCGGGGATCATCGCCCGTCCGGTGGATATCGTCAGCGGACAGAAGTTTCTCAGCGGGGATGATGAGCTCGATTTCGTTCTGCCGTCACGCTTGCCGGTGCGCTGGCAGCGCTACTGGCGCAGCGGCAACCCCGGCGACAGCGTGCTGGGCCGCGGCTGGAGCCTGTTCTGGGAAAGCCGCCTGGAGCCTTATCAGGACGGGTTGGTGTGGCGTGCGCCGTCCGGCGATTACGTTGCCTTCCCGAACGTGCCGAAAGGGATGCGCACCTACTGCGAGAGCGAAAAAAACTGGCTTGAACATCACCATGACGACAGCTGGTCGGTGTATGACGTCAGTGGCGAGCGCTGGCACTACGCAGCGCTGAAAGATGACGCACCGTCACTGCTTCAGCGCATCTCAGAACCCTGCGGCAACGATATCCTCTTCGAGTGGAATGCGGATAATACCCTGCATGCCCTGACCGACAGCGCGGGCCAGCGCGTGGTCTGCCGCTACGACCGTGACAGGCTTGCCAGCGCCTGGCTGGATGACGAGATTTGCCTGGTCAGTTACGCTTATGATGAACAGCGCCAGCTGGTCTGTGTGACCGGCCGGGGTGGTAGCGTGCGCCGACGCTTCTGCTGGCAGGACGGACTGATGAGCGCCCACGAGGACGCCAACGGCCTGCTGAGCGAATACCGCTGGCGGGAGATTGACGGCCTGCCACGCGTGATCGGCTTCCGCCACAGCGGCGGTGAACAGCTGACGTTCGAATACGATTTTGATAACGGCATCCGTCGCGCCATTCGTGACGATGGCGCGCAGGCGCACTGGCTGATTGATGACGACGATAACGTCGCGCGCTTCACGGATTACGACGGCCGCCAGACGACGTTTGTCTACCGCGACGGCGAGCTCAGCGATGTCATTCTGCCCGGCGGTGCGATGCGCTGCAGTACCTGGGATAAGTATGGCCGCATGACCAGTGAGACGGACCCGGCGGGCCGTCGCACAGAGTATTACTGGTATCGTCTGACCGACCGCATCACCCGGACGGTCTACCCGGACGGTACCTCATCGCAGGCCATGTACGACCTTCGCGGTCGTCTGCTGTCGGAAACGGATCCAGCCGGTAGCACCACCGCGTATCGCTATCCCGACGATGAAGAAAACCTGCCTGAGAGCATCACTGATGCCCTCGGCGGCGTGGTACGTCTGGTCTGGAACATCCAGGGGCTGCTGACGCAGCGCACCGACTGCTCCGGCAGCGTCACCCGCTTCACCTACGACCGCTTCGGGCAGCTGATTGCCAGCGAGGATGCGGAAGGGAATATTACGCGTCGGGAGTGGAACAACGCCGGGCTGCTGAGTGCCGTGATCCACCCGGACGGCAGCCGCGAGTCGCTGGTGTGGAACGAACGCGGCCAGCTCACGGGCTGGCGCGACCCGCTGGAAAGCGAGGTGCGCTGGGCCTATAACGCGCTCGGCCTCCCGGTCAGCCTCACCGATCGTATTGGCCGCGTGCGCCAGTGGCGCTACGACCCACGCGGTAACCTGCTGAGACTCGATAACGGCAACGGGGCGGAATACCGCTTCACCTATGACGCCGTGGGCCGCCCGCTCAGCGAAACGCGCCCTGACGAGACTGTGCGCCATATGGAATGGGATGCGCGAGGGTTCCTCTGTGCGCTCGAAGAGAACGGCCGACCTGCCGCCGACGGCGGCATTGCCCGTCGCGTCCAGCAGTTCAGCTATGACGACAGCGGCCTGCTGATCGGGCGCACTCAGCGCCACGCGGAGTACCGCTACGTCCGCGACCTGAGCGGCCAGATCACCCGCATCCGCCGCACGCCAACAGCCGAAGGCGTTGCCCTGGGTATCGAAAGCGATGAGATTGCTTACCGCCACGATGCCGCCGGGCGCGTTCTGAGCGAATCCGGCATTAACGGCGCGGTGGGCTACGAGTGGGATGCCCTGAGCAACCTGACCGGCCTGACGCTGCCCGGCGAGCAAAAGCTGGCCTGGCTGCACTACGGCTCTGGCCACGTCAGCGCCATCCGCTTCGGGCAGCAGCTGGTGACCGAGTTCAACCGCGACCGCCTGCACCGCGAGGTGCGCCGCACCCAGGGCGCGCGCGAGCAGCTCCGTCAGTATGACAGCCTCGGCAGACGCACCCTGCAGCGCAGCGAGCTGAGTACGGACGTGACCCTGCCGGAGCAGGCGCTACTGGAACGCCTGTATCGCTACACCGCGCGCGGTGAGCTTTCTGGTGTCAGCGACACCCTGCGCGGTGAGGTGGACTACGGCTACGACGCCGAAGGGCGTCTGCTGAAGCACTACGAGGCCCGACAGGGGCACAGCCGCGCGCAGTTCAGCTACGACGCTGCGGATAACCTCGCCGCCAATGACGATGCGGTACCGGTCACGGATAACCGCCTGCAGCACTGGCAGGCGCTGTTTATGAAATACGACCACTGGGGCAACCTGATCAGCCGCCGCAACGGGCTGTATGAACAGCATTATGCGTATGACGCCGAGAACCGTCTGGTATCCGCCCGCGGAACCGGGCCGGAAGGACGGTTTGAGGCGCGCTATCACTACGACGCGCTGGGCCGCCGCACGCACAAAATCGTCACCACGACGCACGGCACTACCAACACCCGCTTCCTGTGGCAGGGCTACCGCCTGTTGCAGGAGCAGCAGCAAACCGGGCTGTGCAGTACGTATATTTATGACCCGAATGAAGCCTGGAGCCCGCTGGCGCGGGTGGATCATCTCCGAGACCAGAGCTGCGGTGAGATTTACTGGTTCAACACCGACCTGAACGGCGCGCCGCTGGAGGTGACCGACGAACGGGGTGCGGTACGCTGGAGCGGCCAGTACGGCAGCTTTGGCGAGGTACGCCATCAGAGCGAAGGGTTCTCACGGGTTGTGAATCTCACAGCGATGGCGCATCAACCGCTTCGCTATGCCGGGCAGTACGCTGACGGTGAAACCGGGCTGCACTATAACCTGTTCCGCTACTACGACCCGCAGGTCGGGCGGTTTATTGTGCAGGATCCGATTGGGTTGAATGGCGGGTGGAACCTTTATCAGTATGCGCCGAATCCGTTGGGGTGGATTGATCCGCTGGGTTTAAATAATTGTAATACTGTCAAAAGAGCGGTGACGCCTGAACAAATGGAGAGCATTCGAGCGGGTAATGGAATAACAAGACCAACACCTTATCATAAAACGACGCCGACCCAACATGTTGCTGGTGCTCCGCATTCGCGTGATCCTTGGATTTCCACCACCAGAAGCCAGGCATCAGCAGAGTATTTTGCTACCCATGGCGGTACTCGTGCGGCAAATCCTATTATAGAAATAGATTTGTCTAAAATACCTCAAGATAGAATAGTCGATGTTTCAACAGCTCAAAAAGCTGCAGAGAATTTACAAACACCGTTTACTCGAAATGCTGCTGCGGCGCATCAGGAAGTATTGATTTTTGGTGAGATTCCTCACGAAGCCATCATATTTAAATAGGTGATTTATGTTAAGTGATGTAAAGAAAAAAATAATTGATAATGATTTTGTTAATAATGTTAGAATTAATATGGTTTTCAATGATGAACAGTATAATGACTTGGTTTTTAGTTTAAGTGAGCTTGCTAACCTATTGAAAAATAATGAGTCCATAGATAAAGAATTAGCTTTGTATTTATATACAATACCTCAAATGATAAGAAATGCATATGCTAGTTTTGATAAAGTGGAAAACAAACCAGATTTGGCTTTTAAATTAGAAGATGCATGGATAGAGTTAGACTCGCTAGTAATAAACTGTTTAAGCTAAAAAGAATAAAGGCCGGGTGAGAAATTCGCCCGGTTTTGATATGATATAATCCTGTCTTGAATCACAAACATATAATTAATAATCCATCCTCTACTACGACCCGAAGATTGTGCGGTTTACTGTACAGGATCCGATTGGGTTATGTAGGGGATATGAAATCAGAGTTAACAATCCATACCAGACGCGGGTTCATCCTTATTACCCCGGAAGACCTCATCATGCTTTCTAAATAGATACCTGAACATTAGTATCAGGAATACTTATTTCAAACTGCGATATAAGGAAATACCAAGAATTTTGCAGTCAATAATCTGATATGCATCGGGTTCCTTAAGTTAAAGCAAGTTATAAAGAATAAAAGAGGTGGAACAGTTACCGGGAATAGATGAAACCTAGATTAAAGTATTTCCTGAGCAAGTGAATTATAAAGGAGATGCAATAATACATTAACATGTCGATTTTGGAACATATGCTATACCCGCATCTGCACGTACTCATGTTGGCAATGGCGATGTTTGGCATACGAAATGAGAGTGATAATTGTGTTATTAACAATAAATGAAATTGAAGTTAGATTGCATGAGAAGTTCTCTTCTTTTAATGGAGGGATGGATGATTTTATTTTGAAAAAAAGAATGGCGCCTGTAAATAATATCAAACATTCGGAGGAAAGACTTGGTGTAAATTTCCCAAAGGATTTTATTGAGTTTGTCAATAGTTATGATATTGATAACTTCTCTTTGGGGAATATATCTTTCGGCCATGGCGATGATTATTTGGAGAAAATAGTCAGGATTAACAATGATGAGTTTAACCATTGGTGGATTGGCGAGCATAGACCAGATGGTGTGATATGTATTGCAATATCAGACCCTTATACTATCTTACTTAATACTCATAATGGCAAAGTTTATGCTATTACAAGTGAACAAACTATGGATGGACGGGAATCGATAGCTGATAGTTTTGAGCTATTTATCAGAGGTGTTGGTTCGCATTTTTTAAAAGCATGCCCGCTAACGGAAATTATAAAGTCAACAGGGGCAAATGATATTTCTTTCTGGAATGGTATATAATGTATTTTTACGGGGAGTATCTCTTGGATATTTCCCGATGTTCATTTATGAACAGCGTGCTAGTAATAAAGATTCTTTGGAATGAAGATTAATTTCTAAATTGGTTATTTTACTCGGTTAGAAAAGCGAGGTGCTAAGTATGTATGAGCTACGAATAGCTTCTGATTACCCCAATAGTTATTGGTTTGAATACCAGCACCCTGACATATCTGGAAGTGCTTTTTCTCAATGTAAATCAATTGAAACTTACGAGGGACATTTTTTTACATTAAAATCTAAGGTGAGTGAGAAGGTACTGCTTGCATATGATTTTTATTATAGCGATGGGCCTATATTCATATCACCCAGACTAGCATCGCTAATTTCTTGTTACGATGTTTTTCGGACTGATGTTCAACTTATTGACGCAACTGTATCTGTAAATGAAACCCAACATCAAGGGTATAAAATAATTAATATACTAAGAGAGGTTTCATGCATCGATATGGAGGCTTCAGAAAGCCAACCTATATTGAGTTATTTACCTAATGGTCCAAGGAAATTTAGTAAAATAGTGTTCAAAGCCAACGTTATTGAAGATTTTAGTATGGCAAGATGTAGTGAATATAAATCTTGCATAATTATTTCAAATGGATTTAAAGAGTTCCTTTCTAAGAATAATGTGAAGGGAATAGATTTTGCTGATCCTATTTATTAATATGAGTATGATTTAAATTAGACAAAATGGTCCGGGGGATGATTTTCCCGGATTATAAAAACCATTTAAATTACAATTGAATGGAATATATGATTTTATCATTAACTACTTGCTTTGCAAAGTTTAAAAGATAACCCTCAAGGATTGTGCATATGAGTCGGTTAGAATACAGAAAAGCCTACGGGTTAGATGTCTTAATATATGAAATCATGGGTGGGAGTACATTAGATAATTTTTGTGTGTATACAAAAGAATATGAAGCATTTGCTAAAGAAGAGCTTGTTTGTTATTTAGATAACTATCCTGTCATTAGTGATGACGATGAGGAAGTATATCCTGATTTTGTTGTCGAAAATTCGCTAGAGCTGTTTTTCTATGGAGAGCAATTTATAGATGTATTACATAATATCTCTATCCAAAGAGAAAAACCATCTGTAGAGGATTTCATATCAGGTTTAAATTTTTATCTCGAGAACGATAACTTCATAGAGCTTTGATTTAAAGAGCGAGAGAGTAATTGAAAATTGATTTACTTAGCTTGTTTGAAGGTAGTGCATACTGAGAATGTTATTTTAAATTGATTGGTTATTACTGAGGGCTATATTTATGGATGCGTCTGAGACCATTGTGAATGAGATTGAAAAAGCATTAAAACAACTTATTGTTATTTGCAATAAATATTCGCTGTCAGGGAGTTTCAGCACCGTCAATGATCTGGACAATGCCTTCCCGCCCAACTTACCTCGCTCGACAGAGGTGGAATTTTTATATGAAAATTATAATCCTGAAAAGTTAAAGATTGAAACAGGCTTCACGCCAATTAAACTTCACTCGGTAAGTGAGCTTTTAAAGGCTCAAAGTGGTTATGAATACTTACCAGATAATTATCTTGTTATTGGCGATGATTTAGGTGGAGGTAAACCTATAATTGCGGTTGTCGATGAAGGGAATACCTCTATATATGCAAGTTATGATGTAATTGAACCATTTAAAATAGCTGGTAGTCTCTCTGGATTTATATTTTCATTGGCTGAGTTTATTGATTTGGTATATGGCCAATATGATATCTTTGATATAGCAGATGATAATGACGAAGTAAAAGATGATTTTATTGATGAGTTGCGGAAAAAAATTGTGCCTCTTATCGGTAATGAAAATTTCAATGCTTTCTATGATTATTTTTATGGCTAGGACACATGTTTTTTTTGATATAGATGAATAAATGGAGTATGCCGGAAACCATTAAGTTCCGGCTTTAATTACTACAATCAATTTTTCCATAATAGAGGTTGAGTAACTAAGATCAAGAAGTCATGACCTTAGCAAGGAGAGCTTATGCCTATTTCATACGGTAAACCTGCAAATAAAGATGAAATTAAAGTTGTGGAGGGGGAATTCAAAATCAGTTTACCTGAGGATTATAAAGAATTCCTCAGGTTGAAAAATGGTTTTGTTGTAAAATCTCCGGATTTTTGTGAATTGGAGTACAAAGGTGTCGATGAAGGGTTTATCTCTTTTGATGCCCTTTTTGGAATAAATATGAAAAATCCAAACCACGACATATTTCGTCAAAATGAAAATTTTTTAAGTGAACTTGATTTCATTGATGATAAGTTGATTATTGGTGATGATCCTGGAGGTAACTTTTACCTTATATTAAATGGCAGTGAAAGCCAAGGTGTGTATTATTGGGACAGAACACATCTACATGCAGAGGATGATATCCAAGAGTTTGAGATCGCTGAGCAAAATGAGTGCGGAAATATCTATAAAATTACTAATGGCTTTACTGAATTTTACAAGAAAATATGTGAAACATCCCTTGATGCAGGAATGAATGTAACTGTTGATTTATGATATTTCAAAAATAAGCCATATTTAGAATATGATTATGGTTTATTTTTTTTACATTTAGATGTTAGTAAATAGATAAATAGTGATAAAAACAATGTCAGATATGCTTGTATTTTACTATTGATAATAGTGTCTTTGTAGATAAAAAGGCATTTCACAGAAAGCGACTCAGAATTTGTTAAGGAAAAAGATGCACACGCCACATCATCTGATTGAAACTACCATAATTCTTCTGCCGAGAGATCTTCATGCCAATGTGCCCCATATTGGCTACGCATAAGATATATGGGGGAAAGAACATTGTTGAAAAAATTAGAGCGCTTTGGAGCGAAATCGACACCATTACCATTAGATGAACTGAAAAAGAATTTACATACATTAGAAACATCAATAGGGTCAATTCCTGAAAGTTATCGTGCCTATTTACTTCATTTTGGCGTTTCTGTTCTTTTTGAGGTAAATGTTGTTTTCAAGGCGTTACAACCATCTCCATGGTCTGATGAGCAAGGAAACGATACGCTTGAGTCTTTGTACGGCCTTGCAGAATCGGGTAAAGAATATACTGTCTTTGAAATGGCTGATACATACCGGAATGATTTTCGCGATCAATGGTTACCGATAGGAGCCTCGTCTGGTGATAATCAAATCTGTCTTTGCCTCAAGGGAGGTATGTCGGGAGAGATTTGGTTTTGGGATCACGAGTCTGATCCAATATTCAATCTTTCAGTAGTGACCTCCGGGCTGACGAAAATAGCAAACTCCTTCGATGAGTTTGTTGATATGCTTACTGCTCAGAATGATAAAATAGATGCATCAGGGGTAGTCAAAGTCGATCTTGATTTTTAATAAAAGTGTACTTGCGGTGATCCTGGCGAAGCCCATCTATTGCTGAAGGTGGGTGTGGCTGGTGCAGCATATCACAGCAGCAACAGCCGTTTCGCTATACTGGAAATATATAATTTGTCTTTTAAAAAGAGCATTATTAAAAATATTTCTGTGGATGCCATTTTTGGCTGTTCATACGATACTAACTATATTAGTGAATTGCAGGCTTTCGGTAAAAATCTGTCAGGAGTGAAACGATTCATGATAAGGACAACTGATGAGTATAATTAAAAATCTTGTTGCAACGTGTATTAACTGCGCTGAAGAAAATGATGTTCTCACCATTGGAATAGGGGATGACAGTCATGATCCCAAAAACTTTATCATTATCGGACGATTCGACGAAGATGAATTACCCGTTAACGAATGCATTGGTTTCCAGAGTGAGTCAACGGAATATGAGTTAACAGACTCTATTCGTTCTGTTCAGCTCACTGAAGACAAACTTGTGATCGTGCTTAATGAAGATGCCGTAAAAATGATTGGTATCAGGGAATATCATGTGGTTATTCCTGCAGCAAAAGACTCTAAATCGCTTGGAAAGTGTTTGAGGGAAGTGTTTGAAGGCAGTGACGTGCCTCTTCAATTATCATAGGAGTTTTAGCCGCGACATGGCCAGCTTGGCTGCGTCACTTTTTTCTTAATATTAAAAAATCATCCTCATCAATTCCCCACAAATGCACTTACCGGCACGCCAAAACGCTTCGCCAGCGCGCGCATATGATCCAGCGTTAACGTGCGCTGTCCGTTAAGGATCCGACTCACCAGAGACTTCTTGCCTATCTCGTTCTCGAAATCGCTCTGAGTGAGATGGTACTGGTCCATCAGCGTTCGCAATAACGCAACGCCTGACGGAATGCTGGCAACACGCGCATTAAATTCTGCAAACTCCGGAGACTCGTTTTCGTATTTATCGATTTTCGCGGTGAGCATCTCTACCAGCGGGCTATCGGGGTCATGCTCAATCAGATACTCCACCAACGCCAGAGCATCCTCGTAATCTTGTCGCGACGGGCTTGAGCCCAGGAAAGGAAGCTCGTTGGTCAGATCGTTTGCCGCTTTGATGGCTGCTGCATAGTTCATTCTTTCGTTCTCCGGTAGAGGTCCGTGAGCTTGTCATACTCTGCGTGAGTGCTGATGTGTTTGATGAAGATCTTTCCCCGCTCAAAATCAGCAAAAACATCACTCTTAAATGCCCGCCACCCGCATCAATGACTCACCATTTTTCCCGGTATTTCATCCTGTCCCGACTGGGGGAAGCGCTTTCGCATGTCGTCTGGTGATGGGTAGTGCACATTTTTTAGTACCCGGTAAAGATCGTCCAGGGCGAGTGCTTGATTAGGAAATTGACTGGTGGCCGCGTCGAAAGGCGCTCTTGGACTACTTGCATCCTTTCCCCTTGTTTTCTGAATGGAAACATTATAGATGGTGGGTGGTGAGTTGACAATATGGAAACTGGGAGGGGAGTGCAGATTCTACATATATTTTTTGCAATAGTTTGATATGGTTAGCACATATGCTTGACTTACATTCTAGGTATCCAAAGTGATTTTAAATGACATTTTTAAAATATCTGAAGTAATTACATCTCCGTTTCACTACATATTTAAGAGGAAACTCTCTCATTATTTATATCAAAAAAGTATTATTGATATTCTAACGAGTGTTAATGATAAAAAACTACGAGAATGTTACAGGCCTCTTGATTTGATTAATGCAAGAGAGTTTAGAGGTATAATAAATTCACTTTTCCAACCAGGTGACTACCATTTTTCCACAATAGATATCGCTGTTGCAATTAATATTGCAATAGCGCATTATTGTGACAACGAATTTAATAAGCATAGCCATGAAATTATTGATTTATCCTATCATTTATCACGTGAAATAAAAGAGTCAATAATTAAGAGTAAAATAATGCGAGATGGTTTAATTGATTATGGGAAAAATATTAGCCAAATTGATGTTAATCCAGAAAGGATAAAAATTGAATATTTATTCAAAAATAAGAAAGATTTATTTAAACATTACTTTTCAACATTTAACAACACTAACTTTAACCATAGTATTAGAATCTGGCATCAAAGCAATGATAATGCTTGGGTTGATTGGGCCGAGAAAAACTCTATATGCATAAACATTAATCCATACAAAATTCGTGAGGGTTTCTTTTTAGTCGGGTTCGATTATTTTGATGTTACAAATAATGAAAGTTTACATATTGCCAGTAACAAAGATGGATATGAATATTTTAATAAACAGTTGAAAAATAGTTCATATGTATGGATGCGATAAGCATAATAAAATGGAATAAATGCAAAGAAATGGGCAAACGGTCATTACTAGGAATGAAATGCCGTCATTATGTTCTCAGCCTATGGGGAGGGCGAAAATACAAACGTTTGCTCTTACTTCGTAATAGACATTCAATAAACAACATTAAATTTTGCGTAAGACCGGGGATCTGCTTCTTACCCAGCAGAACCCCGGCCTCCCATCACCCGCCTCAGTGCGCCGTAATATACGGCTCCTTCACAAACTCCGCCAACAGCCAGACCATATCATGCAGCAGTCCGACGAGTTCTTTCGCCACGCTCGCAGGCAGTGTCCCGCCCATCACCGCCAGTGTTAACGCCACGGCATAGTCCACTTGCAGCGTCGTCTCCTGCCAGCAGTCCGGCACGCAGGAGGTAATCTTTTCCCCTGCGATCAATTGTTCAACCAGATACGAAGGCAGTTCATCATCGCAGCATCCCCGCAGCCGCTTAAGCGCAGCCAACAATCGCTCACAGAGCGTGGCAAACGTCATCGCGTCGTCAGTTTCCACCAGCACGCTTACATACGCAGTGCAGGCGTCAGCCAGTTCGAAGAGATCCGCAGAATCGGGAAGTTGCAGGTGGAGAAGGTGATAAACAGCGCTTTCTTCAGTAAGCGCGTAAGAAAATCCAGGGATAGTAGCCATAAGGCATCCTCTTTATGCAAAAAATGTTAACCGCCCGATGAGTTCCTACGCTCAGAGGGGGTAGCGCTGACGGAGGTAGGAATACCGTGCATAAAGAAAAACGGCCAGCCTTTCGACTGCTCCGCCAGCGCCACCGTGATTCTAACGGGATATGCGCTGTCGCGACAAAAAATATCGCTTTATGCTAACGGGTTCCTACGCCCGGTTACGGATGTGCCGCAACGCAGGCACTTTACGACCGTGAAGAAGGGATGAAAAGGGATGCCCCTGAATTACATCAGGTTGCTTGCAGGTTTGCGAGGCGGCTTCCAGAAGGGCATTGCCGGATGGCGGTTACGCCGTATCCGGCCTACAAAAACCACCAACCAAACCGGCCGCTACTCCTCGCTTATCATCGTCAAGAACCGCTTCACCGTCCGCGAGCGTTCAAAGCGCCGCCAGCAGAGCGCGATATCGGTATAAAGCTCGGGTGAACTCAGCGCGTGGTAGGTGACATTCGGCGGAGAGATGGCCGCCATTGACTTCGGCACCAGCGCGAATCCGCCGCCTGCAGAGACCATGCTCAGGGAGGACGAGAGCTGAGACGACTGCAGCGCGTGCTGTACGTCTATTCCGGCCCGTTCGCAACAGCTGTAAACCCGGTCGAACAGGCCGGGCGCGACCTCCTGCGGGAACAACACCACTGGCGTATCCCGGAGCTGCTCCAGCGCCAGAGCGCCGCTTGTTGCGAGCGGATGGTCGCGATGCAGCGCCACCACCATCGGCTCCCGGTCGAGGATTTTTAACTCGAATGCCTTGCTGCTCTCGCACGGCAGCCGCACGAAGGCGATATCCAGTTCCCCCTCCGCCAGCATCGCCGTCAGCGAAGACATATTGGCCTCCACCTGGTGTACCTGCACCGCCATGTTCTGTACCTGAAACTGACGAATGAGCGCGAAAATTTTGGGATGAAAAGCATCTGAACTGGTGATGCCAATCGACAGGTTGCCTTTCAGACCGCGCGCGATGCCGCGGGCTTTCTCCAGCGCGGCGTCGCTCAGCGCCAGGATCTTACAGGCGTCCTCGTAGAAGGCTTCTCCCGCTTCGGTTAGCTCCACACCTCTCGTCAGACGCCTGAACAGCGGCGTGCCCACTTCCTCTTCGAGCCGTTTGATCTGCTGACTCAGAGGAGGCTGCGAAATACCCAGCGCTTTGGCCGCCCTGGTGAAGTGTCGCTCGCGTGCAACCGCGACAAAATACCGCAGATAACGAAGTTCCATATCAAAAACGTCTCAAACCAGCATGGATTCTATATTGGAACTCTCTGCTGAATCGGGTCAACATTTATTTAACCTTTATAAATAAAGTTGAAGAGGACGAGCATGATGATGCACTCATCTGCCTGCGACTGTGAGGCGAGCTTATGCGAGACCCTGCGCGGGTTCTCCGCTAAACATCCTGACAGCGTGATCTATCAGACATCGCTAATGAGCGCCCTGCTAAGCGGCGTCTACGAGGGGGACACCACCATCGCCGATCTGCTGGCACACGGTGATTTTGGTCTGGGCACCTTCAACGAGCTGGACGGCGAAATGATTGCCTTCAGCAGCCAGGTGTACCAGCTGCGCGCCGACGGCAGTGCACGCGCCGCGAAGCCAGAGCAGAAAACGCCGTTCGCGGTGATGACCTGGTTCCAGCCGCAGTACCGCAAAACCTTTGATGCGCCGGTCAGCCGTCAGCAGATCCACGACGTGATCGACCAGCAAATTCCCTCGGATAACCTGTTCTGCGCGCTGCGCATCGACGGCAACTTCCGCCACGCCCACACCCGTACCGTACCGCGTCAGACGCCGCCATACCGCGCGATGACCGACGTGCTGGACGACCAGCCGGTGTTCCGCTTTAACCAGCGCGAAGGGGTGCTGGTTGGGTTCCGCACGCCGCAGCATATGCAGGGCATCAACGTGGCCGGCTATCACGAACATTTCATTACCGACGACCGTCAGGGCGGGGGACATCTGCTGGATTACCAGCTGGAGAGCGGCGTGCTCACCTTTGGCGAAATACACAAGCTAATGATTGACCTGCCCGCCGACAGCGCGTTTTTACAGGCCAACCTTCACCCCAGCAACCTTGATGCAGCGATCCGTTCCGTCGAAAACTAACAGGAGAACTACCGTGAACAGTGAGAAACAGTCACGTCAGTGGGCGCACGGCGCCGATATGGTTGTCGGCCAGCTGGAAGCGCAGGGCGTGAAGCAGGTGTTCGGGATCCCGGGGGCGAAAATCGACAAAGTCTTTGACTCCCTGCTGGATTCGTCCATCGAAATCATCCCGGTACGCCACGAGGCGAATGCGGCGTTCATGGCGGCGGCGGTAGGGCGTCTGACCGGCAAGGCCGGGGTGGCGCTGGTTACCTCCGGGCCGGGCTGTTCCAACCTGATCACCGGCATTGCCACCGCCAACAGCGAAGGCGACCCGGTGGTGGCGCTGGGCGGAGCGGTGAAGCGGGCGGATAAAGCCAAACTGGTGCACCAGAGCATGGACACGGTTGCCATGTTCAGCCCGGTCACCAAATACGCTGTAGAAGTCAGCTCTCCGGATGCGATTGCTGAAGTGGTATCGAACGCGTTTCGTGCCGCCGAGCACGGCAGGCCGGGGGGCGCATTCGTTAGCCTGCCGCAGGATATTGTTGACCAGCCCGCCACGGGCGCGATTTTACCGGCCAGCGGCCCGGCGCTGATGGGCCCTGCTCCCGAATCGGCCATTAACGATGTGGCGAAGCTCATCGACAAAGCCAAAAACCCGGTGATCCTGCTGGGGCTGATGGCGAGCCAGCCTGCCAACAGCGCGGCGCTGCGTAAGCTGCTGGAGAAAAGCCGCATTCCGGTCACCAGCACTTATCAGGCCGCCGGGGCGGTGAACCAGGAGCACTTCACCCGCTTTGCCGGACGCGTCGGTCTGTTCAATAACCAGGCGGGCGACAGGCTGCTGCATCTGGCGGATCTGATTATCTGCATTGGCTACAGCCCGGTGGAGTATGAGCCTTCCATGTGGAACAGCGGCGACGCCACGCTGGTGCACATTGACGTGCTGCCGGCCTATGAAGAACGCAATTATGTACCGGATCTGGAGCTGGTGGGGGATATCGCTGAAACGCTGAACCTGCTCGCTAACCGGATCGATCACAAGCTGGAGCTGAGCCAGCGTGCGTCAGAGATCCTGGTCGATCGCCAGCATCAGCGCGATCTGCTCGATCGCCGCGGTGCCTCGCTCAACCAGTTTGCCCTGCATCCGCTGCGTATCGTGCGGGCCATGCAGGACATCGTGAATAACGACGTGACCCTGACCGTCGACATGGGCAGCTTCCACATCTGGATCGCCCGCTACCTCTACAGCTTCCGGGCGCGTCAGGTGATGATCTCCAACGGTCAGCAGACCATGGGCGTTGCGCTGCCGTGGGCTATTGGCGCGTGGCTGGTCAACCCGGGGCGCAAAGTGGTCTCGGTGTCCGGCGACGGCGGCTTCCTGCAGTCAAGCATGGAGCTGGAAACCGCCGTGCGTCTTAACGCCAACGTGCTGCACATCATTTGGGTGGATAACGGCTACAACATGGTCGCCATTCAGGAAGAGAAAAAATACCAGCGTCTTTCCGGCGTGGAGTTCGGCCCGGTCGATTTCAAAGCCTATGCCGATGCCTTTGGCGCCAGGGGTTTTGCCGTGGAGAGCGCCGATGCCCTTGAACCGACGCTGCGTGCGGCGATGGATGTGAATGGCCCGGCCGTGGTGGCTATTCCCGTCGACTACAGCGATAACCCGCTGCTGATGGGCCAGCTCCATCTCAGCCAGATTTTGTGACTCACTATAAGGACAGAGAAATGCAAAAAGTTGCTCTCGTAACCGGCTCAGGCCAGGGGATTGGTAAAGCGATTGCGCTGCGCCTGGTGAAAGATGGCTTTGCTGTCGCTATCGCCGACTATAACGATGAGACGGCGCGAGCCGTTGCCGATGAAATCATCCGTAACGGCGGTAATGCCATCGCCGTGAAGGTGGATGTCTCTGACCGCGACCAGGTGTTTGCGGCAGTTGAGAAAGCCCGCACCGCGCTGGGCGGTTTCAACGTGATTGTGAATAATGCCGGGATTGCGCCGTCTACGCCCATCGAATCCATCACGCCGGAGATTGTCGACAAGGTTTACAACATCAACGTCAAAGGGGTGATCTGGGGCATGCAGGCCGCGATTGACGCGTTTCGCAAAGAGGGACACGGCGGCAAGATCATCAATGCCTGCTCCCAGGCGGGCCATACCGGTAACCCCGAACTGGCGGTATACAGCTCCAGTAAATTCGCGGTTCGTGGCTTAACCCAGACCGCAGCACGGGATCTCGCGCCGCTGGGGATCACCGTTAACGCCTACTGTCCGGGCATCGTGAAAACGCCAATGTGGGCGGAGATTGACCGCCAGGTGTCAGAGGCGGCAGGTAAACCGCTTGGCTATGGCACCGAAACCTTTGCCAAACGCATTACGCTTGGCCGCCTGTCCGAACCGGAAGATGTCGCCGCCTGCGTTTCGTATCTCGCCGGGCCAGATTCCGACTACATGACCGGCCAGTCTCTGTTAATCGATGGTGGGATGGTGTTCAACTAAAAACGTAATACTAATAAGCTCTGACATGAGTTTTCCCCTGCCCCCGTGCAGGGGCTTTTTTTTGTCTCCTCCGCCATTGTGCATTACACTGCGCGCTGCAAAACTTTAGTCATGACGATTTGACAGGCGGTAACAGCGATGAACGGTACAATCACAACGTGGTTTAAAGATAAAGGCTTTGGATTTATCAAAGATGAAAACGGTGACAACCGCTATTTTCATGTGATTAAGGTCGCCAACCCTGATCTGATCAAGAAAGATGCGGCGGTGACTTTTGAGCCAACCACCAATAACAAAGGCCTTTCCGCCTATGCGGTGAAGGTGATCCCGGAAAGTAAATACCTCTATATTGCGGGCGAGCGCGTGAAGCTCACCTCCATCAAATCCTTCGTGGTGTTTAGCGAAGAAGAGCCTGCGGATACGGGCATCGACAAAGAGAACGCGGTGCTGTCGGTCGGGCTGCTGATGAACAACATCAAACCGAAATCCGACAAAAAGCCGGGCGAAATGCGCACGGTGAAGAAGCTGGCGATCACCACCTTCCAGAACACCACGCTGATCTTTACCGAAGATGAAATCGATATCGATGCCACGGTTAAGCTGCTGAAGTAATTTGTTGCCGGGTGGCGGCTACGCCTTACCCGGCATCAGGCAACTCAGCGTCTTACCGGCGCTCCGTTCGCCACGTAATACGCCGCTGTACTCTTCGCCAGCGGCTCACGCCCGCGAATGGCATCAGCAATTTTCTCACCGATCATAATGGTGGTAGCGTTCAGGTTGCCGGTGATGATCTGCGGCATGATCGACGCATCCACCACGCGTAACCCTTCCAGCCCGTGAACGCGGCCTTCGCCATCGACTACCGCCATCTCGTCATAGCCCATTTTGCAGCTTCCACACGGGTGGAAGGCGGTTTCGGCGTGGTTGCGCACGAACTCGTCCAGCTGTTCGTCGGTCTGGCATTCAACCCCCGGGCTGATTTCGCGGCCACGGTATTTGTCCAGCGCGGGCTGATGCATGATCTCGCGGGTGATGCGGATCGCATCGCGGAACTCCTGCCAGTCCTGCTCGTGGGACATATAGTTGAACAGGATCGCCGGATGCTGGTGCGGATCGCGCGATTTAATACGCACATGCCCGCGGCTTGGTGAGCGCATCGACCCAACGTGACACTGGAAGCCGTGCTCTTTCACCGCGTTGGAGCCGTTGTAGTTAATCGCCACCGGCAGGAAGTGATACTGAATGTTCGGCCACTCGAACTCCTCGCGGCTGCGGATAAACCCACCCGCCTCGAAGTGGTTGCTCGCCCCCACGCCGGTGCCGCCAAACAGCCACTCGGCGCCAATCTTCGGCTGGTTCCACCACTGCAGGGCAGGGTAGAGGGAGACCGGCTCTTTGCATTCGTACTGGAGATACATCTCCAGGTGATCCTGCAGGTTTTCGCCCACGCCGGGCAGGTCATGCACCAGCGGAATATCAAACTGCTTCAGCAGTTCCGCGTTGCCCACGCCGGAGCGTTGCAGGATCTGCGGAGAGGCAATTGCGCCTGCGCACAGCAGCACCTCTTTGTTTGCCGATGCTTTGGACGGGATGGTGCTTTCGCCTTCCAGCCACTCGACGCCCACGGCGCGCTTACCGTCAAAGAGAATGCGATCGGTCATGGCGTGGGTGCGGATGGTCAGGTTCGGGCGCTGCTTCGCCTGGTCCAGATAGCCGCGCGCGGTGCTGGCGCGTCGGCCCTGCGGTGTGACCGTGCGGTCCATCGGGCCGAAGCCTTCCTGCTGATAGCCGTTAAGATCGTCCGTGCGCGGGTAGCCCGCCTGTACGCCCGCTTCCACCATTGCCTCAAACAGCGGGTTCACGCCCGGTTTGGAGGTGGTGACGCTCACCGGGCCGTCGCCGCCGTGGTAGTCGTTCGGACCCACGTCGCGGGTTTCAGCCTTACGGTAGTAGGGCAGGCAGTTGAGGTAGCTCCAGTGCTCCAGACCCGGCTCTTTCGCCCAGTTGTCCAGATCCATCGCGTTGCCGCGCACGTAGCACATGCCGTTGATGAGCGACGACCCGCCCAGCCCTTTACCGCGTCCGCACTCCATGCGGCGGTTATTCATATAGGGCTCTGGCTCGGTTTCGTACGCCCAGTTGTAGCGCTTGCCCTGCAGTGGGAATGCCAGTGCGGCAGGCATCTGGGTGCGGAAGTCAAAGCGGTAATCCGGGCCGCCCGCTTCAAGCAGCAGAACGGTGGTATTCGGATCTTCAGTCAGTCGTGTTGCCAGAACGTTGCCGGCAGAGCCGGCACCAATAATGATGTAGTCAAATTGCAAAAAAACCTCCCGGTTAAAATATGGACTGGAATTTACCCATCTCAACCTGGATGGACTTCACCTGGGTGTAACTCTGGAGCGTCATCACGCCGTTTTCGCGGCCGATACCGGAGTGTTTGTAGCCGCCAACCGGCATCTCTGCCGGGGATTCACCCCAGGTGTTGATCCAGCAAATACCCGCCTCAAGCTGATGAATCGCGCGATGGGCCCGGTTCAGATCGGCCGTCACGATGCCTGCCGCCAGCCCGTAGTCGGTATCGTTGGCGCGGCGGAGAGCTTCTTCTTCAGATTCATAGGTGAGGATGGACATCACCGGCCCGAAGATCTCTTCGCGCACGATGGTCATCTCGTCTGTGCAGTCGGTGAACACGGTCGGAGCGACCCACGCGCCGTTGTCAAAGCCTTCGCCCTTCAGCACGTCGCCGCCGCACAGCACGCGTGCGCCTTCCTCTTTGCCTTTGGCGATATAGCGCAGCACGTTGTCGCGGTGCGGGAAGCTGACCAGCGGGCCAAAGTTGGTGTTTTCATCGAACAGATCGCCTGCGCGGATGCGGCCCACGCGTTCAACGATTTTCTGCTCAAACGCGGCCTTGAACTTCGCGGGTACGAACACGCGGGTGCCGTTGGTGCAGACCTGGCCGGAGCTGAAGAAGTTGGCCATCATCGCGATGTCGGCAGCGAGATCGAGATCCGCATCGTCAAACACAATCAGCGGGGATTTGCCGCCCAGCTCCATCGTCACCTCTTTCAGGGACGAGGCCGCCGAGTTCGCCATCACCTTTTTGCCGCTGGCGACGCCACCGGTGAAGGAGACTTTCGCGATGCCCGGGTGTTCGGTCAGGTACTGGCCGGTCTCCGCGCCCACGCCCGGCAGAACGTTAAACACGCCGTCCGGCAGGCCCGCTTCGGTGTAGATTTCCGCAAGCTTCAGGGCGGTGAGTGGGGTGACTTCGCTCGGCTTGAAGATCATCGCGTTGCCCGCCGCCAGCGCCGGGGCGGATTTCCACAGGGCGATCTGGATCGGGTAGTTCCACGCGCCAATACCCGCCACCACGCCCAGCGGCTCGCGACGGGTGTAGACGAAAGAGGTATCGCGCAGTGGGATCTGGCTGCCTTCCAGCGCCGGGATCAGCCCCGCGTAGTACTCCAGCACGTCCGCACCGGTGACGATATCCACGGTTGAGGTTTCCGAATACGCTTTACCGGTGTCGAGGGTTTCCAGCTTCGCCAGTTCGTCGTTCCGCTCGCGCAGGATATCGACGGCGCGACGCAGAATGCGCGAGCGCTCCATGGCGGTCATTGCCGCCCAGATTTTTTGGCCTTGCCGGGCACTCTGGACGGCGCGATCGACATCTTCGCGCCCGGCGGCCTGTACGGTCGCCAGAACGTCGCCGTTAGCCGGGTTAATGGTCTCGAAAGTGCGACCGCTGGTGGCGGATGTATAACCACCATTGATATAAAGCTGCTGTTCTGCCATTCGGGACATAAATTCTCCTCGGTTATTCGGTCGGTAAATGCTGGCTGATAAAGTGGCTGGTGAGCGACTGGGCTACGTTTTTATCCAGCGGTTTGCCGCTTAGCGCGGCGCGCAGCCACAACCCGTCGATCAGCGCTGCAAGCCCGTAACCCGCCTCCTGCGCCTGTTCACGCGGCAGTTCGCGGCGGAATTCGTACACCAGATTTGAAAGCAAACGGCGGCTGCTTACCTGTTGCAACCGGTAGAGCATCGGCTGATGCATGCTGCTCGCCCAGAAGGCCAGCCAGGCTTTCATTGCCGCGCTGCTGATCTGGGTTTCATCAAAGTTGCCGCCGACAATCGCCTGCAATCGTTGCTCTGCGCTGCCATCCGGCAGGGCATGCAGGCGGCTCAGAACCGCGTCGCGCAGCTGGCCGGTGATGTCGCGCATGGTCGCTTCCAGCAGGCCATTTTTATCTTTGAAGTAGTGACTGATGATCCCGGTTGAGACTCCCGCCCGACGGGCGATCTGCGCGATGGTTGCGTCATGCATTCCCACTTCATTTATTGCTTCCAGCGTGGCGTTGATCAGTTGCCTGCGCCGGATCGGCTGCATCCCCACTTTGGGCATTTTTGCCACTCCATTCATCAGCGTTGGTTAACCATTAAAGCGGTTTTTGATTGGACGTTCAATATAAAATGTGTCTTAATTGTTGCGGATTTGGATTTTAATAGTTACAAAAACAGTGGGGATACTGGATGACAGATCTTTCGCAAGACAGAGAAAAGGACAAAATCAATCCGGTTGTTTTTTATACATCCGCAGGACTGATTTTGTTGTTTTCCCTGATGACGATCTTCTTTAGCGACTTCTCTGCCGAGTGGATTGGGCGCACCCTGAACTGGGTGTCGAAGACCTTCGGCTGGTACTATTTGCTGGCGGCGACGCTCTATATTGTCTTTGTTGTCTGCATTGCCTGTTCGCGCTTTGGTTCGGTGAAGCTCGGGCCCGAGCAGTCAAAACCCGAGTTTAGTCTGTTAAGCTGGGCGGCGATGCTGTTTGCCGCCGGTATCGGCATCGACCTGATGTTCTTCTCCGTGGCCGAACCGGTCACGCAATATATGCAGCCGCCGGAAGGGGCAGGGCAGACGATGGAGGCCGCGCGCCAGGCGATGGTCTGGACGCTGTTCCACTACGGACTGACCGGCTGGTCGATGTACGCCCTGATGGGCATGGCGCTCGGATACTTTAGCTATCGTTATAATTTACCCCTCACCATTCGCTCTGCGCTGTACCCCATTTTCGGTAAAAAGATTAACGGCCCGATAGGGCACAGCGTCGATATTGCGGCGGTGATCGGCACCATCTTCGGTATCGCCACTACGCTCGGGATCGGCGTGGTGCAGCTCAACTACGGGCTGAGCGTGCTGTTTGATATCCCGGATTCGCTAGCGGCGAAAGCCGCGCTGATCGCGCTGTCGGTGATTATCGCCACCATCTCGGTCACTGCCGGCGTGGATAAGGGGATCCGCGTGCTTTCCGAGCTGAACGTCGCGCTGGCGCTGGGGCTGATTCTGTTTGTGCTGTTTGTGGGCGACACCTCTTTCCTGCTCAATGCCTTAGTGCTGAACGTGGGCGATTACGTGAACCGCTTTATGGGCATGACGCTGAACAGCTTCGCCTTTGACCGCCCGGTGGAGTGGATGAACAACTGGACGCTGTTCTTCTGGGCGTGGTGGGTGGCGTGGTCGCCGTTTGTCGGCCTGTTCCTGGCGCGTATTTCACGTGGTCGCACCATCCGCCAGTTTGTGATGGGCACGCTGATCATTCCGTTCACCTTTACCCTGCTGTGGCTGTCGGTCTTTGGCAACAGTGCGCTGCATGAGATCATCCACGGCGACGCGGCGTTTGCGCAGGAGGCGATGGCGCACCCGGAGCGCGGATTTTACAGCCTGCTGGCGCAATATCCGGCGTTCACCTTTAGCGCCTCCGTGGCCACCATTACCGGTCTGCTGTTTTACGTCACCTCAGCGGATTCCGGTGCGCTGGTGCTGGGGAACTTCACCTCGAAGCTGAAGGACATCAACAGCGATGCACCAAACTGGCTGCGTATCTTCTGGTCCGTCGCCATCGGCCTGCTGACGCTCGGCATGCTGATGACCAACGGGATTTCCGCCCTGCAGAACACCACGGTGATCATGGGGCTGCCGTTCAGCTTTGTGATCTTCTTTGTGATGGCCGGGCTGTATAAATCGCTCAAGGTGGAAGACTACCGCCGCGTCAGCGCCAGCCGCGATACCGCGCCGCGTCCGATGGGCGCCCAGGACAGACTGAGCTGGAAGAAGCGTCTCTCGCGCCTGATGAACTACCCGGGCACGCGCTACACCAGCCAGATGATGGAGACGGTCTGCTTCCCGGCAATGGAAGAGGTGGCGCAGGAGTTGCGATTACGCGGTGCCTACGTGGAGCTGAAAAACCTGCCGCCGGAAGAGGGCGAGACCCTGGGGCATCTGGATCTGCTGGTGCATATGGGCGACGAGCAGAACTTTGTCTATCAGATCTGGCCGCAGCAGTATTCGGTGCCCGGGTTTACCTACCGCGCGCGCAGCGGCAAATCGACCTACTACCGGCTGGAGACCTTCCTGCTGGAAGGCAGCCAGGGGAATGATTTGATGGACTACAGCAAGGAGCAGGTGATTACGGATATTCTGGACCAGTATGAACGGCACCTGAACTTTATCCATCTGCACCGGGAAGCGCCGGGGAATAGCGTGATGTTCCCGGATGTGTAAATTGAGAGTCGGTTAATGAACGGCGCTATATCTTCGGTATAGCGCCGATTTTTTATCAAAACTCCCGCCATTTACTTGTAAATGGTACATTTTGATGATATCAAAAATAGCCAGTTTGAAGTTTGCGATAAAAAAATAGTTTAAGGAAGCAGTAAATGGAAATTACCTCGTTAACAAGCATTTATAAATTATTTATTCCATTACTACCATACTTGAAAAGGTTTATTACCAATGAAACCTTCTTCTCTTTATCAGATGATAAGAAGGCTGAAGCAATAGATTTTCTAATCGAAAGTGCTAATGAAGAAAATTTATTAAGCAAATACAAGCAAGAGCTTAAATTATCTTATTATAAATTATGTGATAATTTCCAGTTGAACATATATATATTGGAATACTTTCTTGCAAGCAAAAAAGAACGAGGGAAGTTTTGTAAGTCCTTGTTTCTAGTGAAAGGCTTTTATGAGTATCAAAATGCAGAGGTTAATCTTAAAAATAACATACTTTGGTTACCATTTGTAATGTTAATTGTGGGTGGTCTTTCGGGTTGGGGTGGGATTATGTCATGGATTAACATAACAGCCAGTCCACTGAAATGGATGTTTATCGCTGGGTGTAGTCTTATATGTATCCAATATATTTATTATGCTATTTATTGTTTGTTAAATTACATAAACTTAAGGCGTAAGGTGAAAGATTTTAACTTTTTTATAACCTTATATCGTTTGGATAAGACACTTAATAAGTTATTCTAAAACTTGGTCTTTAAAATAACATGCCAATTGTCAAAACGCTATTCATGAAATTATTGATTTATATAAAGCTCGGTGATTAATAAAAGAGGAATGTTTGTCTTGCATTTTTTTCGAGCCTTGTCGCATTTTTCATATATTTACTACTGAAGCTTACCTGTGCATTTATCCATGGTGGTATAATTTCGGCAATTAATACAGCAATGTGAGCTATAAACAGGATATAAAAAGGTAAGAAAAGGAATCGCGGTACAAAGGTGTGCGACCACCTCCATACCGCTAACCACAAACAACTAAAAGGGAGTTGATTATGGCTGCGAAGAATTCTATGCCAGAGCGGGCTATTGCCCAAACAGAAAATGCAGATTTAGAGATTCAGCAAGAAAATCGCGAGAAGCTACGCAAAAAACGCATCCGGGCGTTGCATGACGAGCCGGTTCACTCTGCGTATCTTCATGAAAGAGGAGAGGCGGGTTCCGCCTGTGTGGAACTTTATACTCGAATGGAGCGCAACTATCTGCCGTTAACCGGCGCGTGGTTAACCCGCGCAGGGTTTAAAGCAGGAATAGCCGTGAAGATCCGCGTGATGCCGGATTGTATTGTGATTACGCCGCAAAATTCCCGTGAGCTTTGGGGCTGTCTGGAGGGTGTTAGTGCGACGTATACCAATAAGCTGAAGGTAATGAAATGGCTGGAGACGTTTCCGGGAGCGTTAATTGATACGGGGGATTTGCCCGTGAACGAAAGTAGAAAATAGTAGCGGTAAAAATTAACGAGGCGATCCAGGGAAAGCCAGGATCGCCGTTTATAAGCAGCAGCTTGCATGAATATTTATTAGTTAGGGGGGCAGGGAAATTATGCGTTACTCTTCTCTTTCTGTGCAGGTTTCATCCATGCATCGCCATAAAGAATATTGCCTTTCA
Organism: Enterobacter cloacae complex sp. 2022EL-00981; assembly: GCF_028737495.1. NCBI lineage: Bacteria > Pseudomonadati > Pseudomonadota > Gammaproteobacteria > Enterobacterales > Enterobacteriaceae > Enterobacter > Enterobacter cloacae complex sp. 2022EL-00981. Next base: position 27,331 of record NZ_JAQZRK010000020.1, on the reverse strand, counting down.
CATAATTCCATTGAATGCCCCGAAATCGAAGTCCAACCACTTCATGCATATTCGGCGCTGAACTTCCCGGATAATAGACGTGCGTGAAATCCAAAGATGAGATCACCACGCTATCAAGCGTAATGGTGTAGATCTCTCTTTCTGCTCCCGCTTCAACAATTTCATAATATTTGATAATGGCTTTTTGCAGGCGTCTGCCCTCGCAGGCGGCAACGGCAAGATAAGGGCTCACTTTATCCAATTGCTTATGCAGAGTAACAGGGCCATGCTGTCGAGTTCCGGTCATATTTCCGGTATGACTGTCCACTGCCTGCTTTATACTGTAACTGCTGTTCATGATTTCAATAGCACCTTCCCGGTCTGGCATCATACAATTGCCCTGAATGAGCATTCCATTTTCATCGTAGAGAAATAAGTAAGCGGGTAGTGACATTATCGTTCTCCTAAATTTATTAGCTTGCCATTTTTATCGATATCGAACTGATGTACATATTCATTGCCATTTAAGCCGTAGTGAATAACGTAAGTATGTTCATTCTCCCATTTAATATTCATACAGGTATCAGGATATGAAGCGTTTAAATCACCGTATCCGGAACCCATGACTATGCTTATCTGATGGGCTTTGCTTGAATAGATTGTATAGTATTTCAAAATGTCATTTTTATTTATGCTGAAACAAACATGATTGCCATTAATAAAAGTTAGTCGTGTTTTTGGGGCTCGTTTACCGCCGGGGCAACCGGTAATTGAAATACACATAGCAATAATAAACAGCAGTTTTGTCATCCGGGAAATCCTTTTAAAACTGTTTTGTATTTATTCAGGAGGTAATAGATCGTTTCTTTAAGATGCAGATCTCGGTATTGTAATAAACTCTGATTTTTGTCCAGACCAAAGTATTGCAATAACCAGTAATCGCTTACAATTGATGCTTGCTGCTCTAACCCATAATGCAATAAATCTACTTTATCTAAGCTATAAGTATAGTCAGCAATACCGGAAAATAACCCTCTGGTTCTGACAAACATCCCCTTTTGTGTTTGCCAGACGTGCATCATCTCATGCATAAACCTATGTTTCTTAACTAAGTCGTCCTCTAAAGAGAAATCAGGTGAATAAGTTTCTTCTCTAAACCACATTTCACCATTAGGGCTCATCGCTATATCGACAGGCTGGAGATTAAAAGGAAGATAGCTTTCCCTGTGCACCCAAACCAGATGATAGCGAATGCTGTAACCGTAAAGCGTCTTCGCCAGGGCGATTTCACCAATTGTGAGCTGTCGGATCCCGCCCGGATTAATCGGGGTTCCTGAAGTGGGGTGAATTCTTTCATTAACCGGCATGTCAATTCCATTTTTTTAGTATGGGTATTGGCCGTAAATAATACTCCTGACCGTGAGAGAAAAAAGAAAGCACATTTCCTAAAAATTCCACCTGACAGTCCAGGTTGACACAACTTTAATGATAACCATTTTCATTTAAAATTAGCCTGTGCTATACCTTATAGCACAGGCTAATTTTGCTTTGAATTTAACCACCTCAGGAGACTTCTGCGATGCACCTACGGCAAGGATTGAAGCGTCTGTTACTCGGCGCGCTGCTCATGACGGCGACCACCACCGGCGCGCTGGCGGCCGAAAAGTTCCGGGTTATCACCACCTTTACCGTTATCGCTGATATGGCGAAAAACGTGGCGGGAGACGCCGCAGAAGTGACATCGATTACCAAACCGGGCGCTGAAATCCATGAGTATCAGCCCACGCCGGGCGATATCAAACGCGCGCAGAAGGCGCAGCTGATCCTGGCGAATGGCATGAACCTGGAGCTGTGGTTCCAGCGTTTTTATCAGCACCTGAACGGCGTGCCGGAGGTGATTGTCACTAAAGGCATCACCCCGATGGGCATCAGCGAAGGGCCCTATAACGGCAAGCCCAACCCGCACGCGTGGATGTCGCCCGACAACGCGCTGATTTACGTCGACAACATTCGGGATGCGCTGGTGAAGTACGATCCGGCGAATGCGCAGACCTATCAACGAAATGCTGAGGCCTACAAGCAGAGGATTACCGCCACCCTTGAACCGCTGCGCAAGCAGGTGGCGGAGATCCCGGAAGACAAACGCTGGATGGTGACCAGCGAAGGGGCCTTCTCCTATCTGGCGCGCGATCTGGGCCTGAAAGAGCTTTATCTCTGGCCAATCAACGCCGATCAGCAGGGCACGCCCCAGCAGGTGCGCAAGGTTATCGACCTGGTGAAAAAACATCATATCCCGGCGGTATTCAGCGAAAGCACCGTTTCCGACAAGCCCGCGCGTCAGGTGGCCCGTGAAACCGATACCCACTACGGCGGCGTACTGTACGTCGACTCCCTGAGCGCGGAAAATGGCCCGGTACCGACCTATATCGATCTGCTGAACGTCACCACCCGCACGCTGGTGCAGGGCATCCGTGACGGCACGAAGGAGTAACTATGCAAAAGGGGATTGCCGTCACAGACCTCACCGTGACCTACCGCAACGGTCACACGGCGCTGCGTGACGCCTCATTTAACGTGCCGGGGGGATCGATTGCCGCTCTGGTGGGGGTGAACGGTTCCGGCAAGTCCACGCTGTTCAAGGCAATAATGGGCTTTGTACGGGCGGCGAAGGGCAACATCGCCATTCTGGGCATGCCGCCTCATCGTGCATTGCATCAGAATCTCGTCGCCTATGTGCCTCAGTCGGAAGAGGTCGACTGGTCGTTTCCGGTGCTGGTTGAAGACGTGGTGATGATGGGGCGCTACGGTCATATGGGGTTTATGCGTCGGCCTAAGGAGAACGATCGCCGTATCGTGAACGATGCGCTGAAGCGCGTGGATATGCTTGAGCTTCGTCATCGCCAGATTGGCGAGCTGTCCGGTGGGCAGAAAAAACGCATTTTTCTGGCGCGGGCGATTGCCCAACAGGGGGAGGTGATCCTGCTCGACGAGCCTTTTACCGGCGTGGATGTCAAAACCGAAGCCCGAATTATCAGCCTGCTGCGGGAACTGCGTGACGAGGGCAAAACGATGCTGGTCTCGACCCATAACTTAGGTTCGGTCACGGAGTTTTGCGATTACACGCTGATGGTCAAAGGTACCGTGCTGGCGAGCGGCCCAACGGAAACCACCTTCACCGCCGAAAATCTTGAACGCGCCTTCAGCGGCGTGCTGCGCCACGTGGTGCTCAGCGGCTCTGAAGAACGCATCATTACTGACGATGAGCGACCCTTCGTTACCCACCGTCAGGAGGCAAAATGAACGCGCTTCTTGAACCCTTCGGCTATGAGTACATGCTCAACGCGATGTGGGTCTCGGCGATGGTGGGTGGGCTGTGCGCCTTTCTCTCCTGTTACCTGATGCTCAAAGGCTGGTCGCTGATTGGTGATGCGCTGTCGCATTCCATCGTACCGGGCGTGGCGGGCGCTTACATGCTCGGGCTGCCGTTCTCGCTGGGGGCGTTTTTATCGGGCGGGCTGGCGGCGGGGAGCATGCTTTTTCTGAACCAGCGCAGCCGCCTGAAAGAGGACGCTATTATCGGGCTGATATTTTCCTCCTTTTTCGGTCTGGGTCTGTTTATGGTGTCGCTCAACCCAACCTCGGTAAATATTCAGACTATCGTCCTCGGTAATATCCTCGCGATTGCTCCGGAAGATATTGTCCAGCTGGCGATTATCGGCGTGGTGTCGACGATTATCCTGCTGTTCAAATGGAAAGATCTGATGGTGACCTTTTTTGATGAGAACCACGCCCGCGCCATCGGCCTGCGTCCTGAACGCCTGAAAATCCTCTTCTTTACCCTGCTGGCGGTCTCCACCGTAGCGGCGCTGCAAACCGTCGGGGCATTTCTGGTCATCTGTCTGGTGGTCACACCCGGCGCGACCGCGTGGTTATTGACCGATCGCTTCCCGCGTCTGCTGATGATTGCCGTCGCTATTGGCAGCATCACCAGTTTCCTTGGCGCGTGGGCCAGTTATTATCTGGACGGCGCAACCGGCGGCATTATTGTGGTCGCCCAGACGCTGTTGTTCCTGCTGGCATTCGTCTTTGCACCGAAGCATGGCCTGCTTGCCAGCCGGCGCCGGGCACGTCACGCACAGGAGTTACTCCCATGATGGCGCTGCTGCTGGAACCCTTCCAGTTTGCGTTTATGCACAACGCGCTGCTGATTTCACTTCTGGTGGCCGTGCCCTGTGCATTGCTGTCGGTATTTCTGGTTCTCAAAGGTTGGGCATTAATGGGCGACGCCATGAGCCACGCGGTGTTTCCCGGTGTTGTGCTGGCGTGGATGATGGGTCTGCCGCTGGCGCTGGGGGCATTTGTTGCCGGGCTGTTTTGCGCGGTCGCCACCGGATACCTGAAGGATAACAGCCGCATCAAGCAGGATACGGTCATGGGGATCGTCTTTTCCGGCATGTTCGGTGCCGGACTGATCCTCTATATCGCCGTTAAACCTGAGGTGCATCTCGACCATATTCTGTTCGGCGATATGCTGGGCATAAACAACATGGATATCCTGCAAAGCGGTATCGTCGCCGGGGTGATTTCGCTGGTGATTGGCCTGAAATGGCGCGACTTTTTGCTGTTCTGCTTTGATTATCAGCAGGCGCAGGCGAGCGGTCTGCGCACCCGCTGGCTGCACTACGGGTTACTGTGCATGGTCTCGCTGACCATTGTGGCGACGCTGAAAGCGGTGGGGATTATTCTGTCGATTTCGCTGCTGATTGCGCCCGGTGCGGTTGCGGTGTTGATCACCCGGCGCTTCCATATGGCTCTGCTGGTGGCGGTTGCGATCTCGATGCTGGTCTCGGTGAGCGGCGTCTTTCTGTCGTTCTTTCTTGACAGCGCGCCCGCGCCAACCATTGTAGTGCTGTTCGCGGTCGTGTTTATCGTGACCTTTGTGGTGACTGGCGTGAGGGCCAGGCGGCGGGAGAGTGTGACAGCAATGTGATCACCCCATCGCCATCACGTTGCCAGCGCAGTGTGAAGGGGGTGCCTTCGTTAAACCCCTCCAGTGGGTGGGTCAGCGCCAGCGTCAGCGTCTCTTCGTCGAGCGATGTGATGCGGGCGCTGTCAAATCCCATGTAGATTTTCACTCGCGGGAAGAGGGCTTTAAACAGGCTTTCTTTAGCGCTAAAAACCAGCGTCAGGGCGAGGGCGAACGGGCTTCCCGCGCGTGACAGCACACTCTCTTCCTGCTTATCGATGATGCCGTCTTTGATTTCTCGAGCTTCCATGTCGGGGAGGATCGCTTCGCAATCGATGCCAGTAAGCGCATGGTACTCGTGCGTGACGACGGCCATGGCCCTCGTGCCGCTGTGGGTGATGCTGCCCGAAACCCCGTGCGGCCAGAGCGGTTCGCCGCTGGGGCCGATGCCGGGAACGGCGTGGCCAGGTAAGGCATGCGCGGCGGCGATGCGGCCCGCCAGATGTTCGGCTTTGCGTTTGCGTCCGGCGTCAGCCAGCTGTGCGTGATGGGGGAGCCAGAGGAGATCGGCGTCGATGAAGGTGGTGGGGGCGAAGGTGATGCGGTGAACGGTGAGGCTGGCGAGAACGAACGTGCTGTGGGTTGTGTGCATGGTTTTCCCTTCAGTCAGTATTGTGCGGCATGTTGCCCTCACCCCGGCCCTCTCCCACAGGGAGAGGGGGGAAGTCACTGCCTGTATCAGAATCGGGTATTCACGCTCATATACCACGTGCGGCCTGGCTCATTATAGGTATAAGCCCCCGCGCCGTACATATAGGCACCCGTCGAGGTATTCCCGGTGGTCTGGGCATTACCCGCACGCCACTGACGTTTGTCGAAGACGTTATCCACGCCGCCGGTCAGGCTGACGTTTTTAGTCACGTCCCACGTCGCGCTCAGGCCAAGGATGCTATACGGGCTGACCTCGTCTTTCTCTGACCCGGTCACCGGCTGACCTTTGTAATTGTACTTCTTCGGCTGCTGCTTGCCGTACCAGGTGAAGGTCGACTGGAGCGACACATCCTGATGCACCTGCCAGCTCAGGGTAGAGTTCAGCGTGTACTCCGGGATGATCGACAGACGGTCGCCGGTCTCCTTGTTCTTGCTCTGCAGCATGTAGGTGATGTTGTTGGTCCAGTTGATGGTGTCGCTGACCGGCACGTTCAGGGAACCTTCCAGACCTTCAACCACCGCTTTCGGCACGTTCTCCCACTGGTAGATATCGGTGGTGACTTTGCTGGTGGAGGTTTGGCCAATCGGCGTATAACCCGCTTCAATCTTGTTGCGATAGTCGTTACGGAACCAGGTCACGCCCGCCAGCCAGCCGTCGCGTTTCCACTCCAGACCAATCTCTTTGTTGATGCTGGTTTCGGCTTTCAGATCGTCGTTACCCATCATATAGCAGCCCACGCCGTCAGAGCTGGCATAGCAACCCTGGCCCTTGCTGTATAAAAGGTAGTTCGGGTTGGTCTGGTACAGACTCGGCGCTTTATAGGCGCGCGCGATGCCCATCTTCAGGGTGAAATCATCCCCCAGACCCTGCGACAGGTTCAGGGACGGGCTCCAGTTGTTACCCACGATGGTGTGGTGATCGAAGCGCAGCGCCGGGGTCAGCATGGTGCTGTCGGTCAGCTCCATATTGTTTTCCGCAAACAGGGAGAAAATCTCTGCGGAGGTATACGGGCTGCGATCGTTACTCATCCCCGGGACGGTCCCGCCCTGCAGGGTTTGCGAGAAGGAGGTGGAATCCTTCATTCGCTGCTGGTTCCACTCGGTGCCCAGCGTCAGGTTCTGGTTGACGATGAAATCAATCGGCAGGTTGATCTCGCTGTGCAGCATGACGTCGGCCAGGTCGGTGTCAGTGAATTTATCGCTGTTGAACAGCCCTTCGGTTCCTCCGGCAAGCCCTTCACCCAGACGTGAGTTGCGGGTGTGTTCGTACTGCGCCCAGTTGCTGGTGGTGATGCCGTTATCCCAGCCGCCGTTCCAGGTCACGGCGAAGTTCTGGCGATAGATGCGGTTGGTCTCTTTGCCGTAGTTCTTCTTCACCAGCGCATTGTCGTTGTTGGTGTTCTGGGTATCACCGGCGTAGAGGTTGTTCTGGCGGCTGTAGCCCGCTTCAAACTCCAGAGACTGCATCGGTGCGAAATCCCAGCGGACTACCCCGTTGATGTCTTTGTTCTCAACCCCTTCGCGGCCAGCTGGCAGGGTGTTGGCATAGGCGCCGGTACGCTCGGACTGATGGCCCTGGTTGATGTCCCATGCATCGGCCTGGGTTTTGTCGAGGTTACCGTACATGCGGAAGCTGAAGTCGCCGCCCAGCGGGCCGCTCAGGCTGAAGTTGGTGCGTTTTGTGGAACCTTCATCCTTGTGTTCAGGCGCGTTCAGATAGGTGTTCCAGGAGCCGTGCCACTGGTCGTCGAATTTTTTGGTGATGATGTTCACCACGCCACCTGCCGCACCGTTGCCGTAACGCGCGGCGGCCGGGCCACGGATCACTTCAATACGCTCGATCATCTCAGGCGGCACCCAGCCGGTATCACCGCGGGTGTCGCGCTCGCCACGCCAGCCCAGACGAATCGAATTGCGGCTGGTGACCGGCTTGCCGTCGATCAGGATCAGGGTGTTTTCCGGGCCCATACCGCGGATATCAATCTGGCGGTTGTTACCGCGCTGGCCGCTGGTGGAGTTACCGGTCAGGTTAACGCCCGGCATGGTGCGGATGATTTCAGACACGTCACGCGCGGGCGGATTTTTACGGATCTCATCGGCGGTAATGGTGGAAACCCCCGGCGCCTGCAAATTCTGCTCGGCGGCGGTGATCACCATGGTGTCTTCATGCTGCGCGGAGGCGGTATTGTCGTCTGCCATGGCAGGCAGCGCGACGCCATAAATCCCTAAATTGACCAGCAAGGCCAGAGAGTGAATCTTCTTATTCATTGGATGTCCCGCTTTTATGGTTTCTTATGAACGCGCTTCCCACAGCGCGGGCATTACGCTATTGCAAATGCAAATAGTTATCAATAATATTATCAATAAAATTTGTCCTGAAACAAAAAAGACTGTTAAACATGAGGTTAGAAGGGTGACGGTGTTAACAACGGGAAGTGAAGCCTGGTGGCAGTCGAAAAACGGCCCGGAATGGGTGCGTGAACAGGGGAAATATCGGGTCACCTTCTGGTGGCGCGATCCGGCGGGAACGCAACACACCTCGGCGGTGAAACGTGTCTGGCTGTATATCACCGGCGTAACCGATCACCATAAAAATGCCCGCCCACAATCCCTCGAACGCATCCCGGATACCGACGTCTGGCAATGGCAGGGCGAGTTCAGCCCCCAGTGGCGCGGCAGCTACTGCTTTATCCCCTCAGAGAATACAGACGATTTTGCGCCCGATGTGTTTCACGGTGAGCAGCCGGATCGCCTGGCGCTGCGCGAAGGCTGGCGCAAGCTGCTGCCGCAGGCAATGTCCGACCCGCTTAATGCCCAGAGCTGGCGAGGCGGGCGAGGGCATGATGTCTCTGCGCTGGAGATGCCCGACGCTCCGGTGCAGCCCGGCTGGGATCGCCCCAATACGCCATACCGGCAGCCGGTCTGCATTGACTGGCAGAGCAAGCGGCTGGGCAACCGTCGTCGCGTCTGGATATTTACCACCGGCGATGACGATCCGGAACGCCCGCTGGCGGTGCTGCTCGACGGCCAGTTCTGGGCCGAGAGCATGCCCGTCTGGCCAGCGCTGACGGCGCTTACCGACGGACGCAAACTGCCGCCTGCCGTCTACGTTTTAATCGATGTGATAGATATGGCGCATCGCAATAACGAATTGCCCTGTAACCCCGATTTCTGGCTGGCGGTGCAGGAAGAACTTCTCCCTCTTGTAAAACAACGCACGCCATTCAGCGACCGCGCAGACCGTACGGTGGTCGCAGGCCAGAGCTTCGGCGGTCTCTCCTCGCTTTATGCCGCACTTAACTGGCCGCAGCGTTTTGGCTGCGTGCTGAGCCAGTCCGGCTCTTACTGGTGGCCGCATCGCGGCGGGCAGCAGGAAGGGCTGCTTATCGCCCAACTGAAAGCGGGTGAGAAAACCGCACGCGGCCTGCGCATCGTCCTTGAGGCCGGGCGCAACGAGCCGCTGATTTACCGCGCGAATCAGGCCATTTACGACGAACTGCACACACAGCAGCAGGTTTACTGGCGTCAGGTTGACGGCGGACACGACGCGCTTTGCTGGCGCGGTGGGCTGACGCAGGGGCTGATGACCCTCTGGCAGCCGCTTATTCACTAACGGAGTCTGTATGGAATTCAGCAATCCTTTCGATAATCCGCAGGGGCAGTTTGCTATTTTGCGTAACGATCAGGGGCAGTACAGCCTGTGGCCGCAGCAGTGCGAATTGCCCGCAGGCTGGCGCGTGGTATGCGAAGCGCAATCGCAGGACGCATGCCAGCAGTGGCTGGCCGAACACTGGCAGACGCTCAGCCCCTCTAATTATGCGGGGGAGCATGCATGAACCGTCTGCCGCTTGTTGCCGCCCAGCCGGGCATCTGGATGGCGGAGCAGCTTTCCAGCCTGCCGAACGCCTGGAGCGTGGCACACTACACCGAACTGAAAGGCGATATTGACGCACCGCTGCTGGCAAAAGCCATTGCCGAAGGCATGATGCAGGCCGACACTCTTCGCATGCGCTTCACCGAGGATAACGGTGAGGTGTGGCAGTGGGTGGATGCATCAATGACGCTGCCTGAACCGGAAATCGTGAATGCCGGTTCCCATGACGCCGCCGTGGCGCTGATGGACGCCGATCTTAACCAGAACCTTCGTGTCGACAGCGGTCAGCCCCTGGCGTTTCACCTGCTGATTCAGATCGGTCCGCAACACTGGTACTGGTATCAGCGCTATCACCATTTAGTGGTCGATGGCTTCAGCTTCCCGGCGATTACCCGCCAGATCGCCGCGATTTATGCCGCGTGGAAGAGGGGCGAGTCCACGCCTGACTCCCCGTTTACGCCGTTCGCCGGGGTGGTGGAGGAGTATCAGCGCTACCGCGACAGCGAGGCGTATCAGCGCGACGGTGCCTTCTGGGCTGAGCAGCGCAAACAGCTTCCTTCTCCGGTCTCGCTTTCCTCTGCGCCGCTGCCGGGGCGTGCCGCCACCACCGACATCCTGCGCCTGAAAATCGCCGCCGATGGCCGCGCCTTCAGCCAGCTTGCGCAGGCCGCAGGACAGGTACAGCGCACCGATCTGGCGCTTGCGCTGGTGGCGCTGTGGCTGGGCCGTCTCACCGGACGGCTGGACTACGCCGCCGGGTTTATCTTTATGCGCCGCATGGGCTCCGCTGCGCTGACCGCGACCGGCCCGGTGCTCAACGTGCTGCCGCTGGCGGTGAACATTCATCCGCAGGAGAGCCTGCCGGAACTGGCGCAGCGCCTGGCAAACCAGCTGAAAAAAATGCGTCGCCACCAGCGCTACGACGCCGAGCAGATCGTGCGCGACAGCGGGCGTGCCGCGGGTGATGAAGCCCTGTTCGGCCCGGTGCTCAACGTCAAGGTATTCGATTATCAGCTGGACATCGACGGCGTGGAGGCCACCACCCATACGCTGGCCACCGGCCCGGTTAACGATCTGGAGCTGGCATTGTTCCCGGACGAGCAGGGTGGGTTGAGCATTGAGATCCTCGCCAATAAACAGCGCTACGATGAAACCACGCTGGCCCGTCACGTGGCGCGCCTGAATGCGATGTTGACCCAATTTGCCGCTAACCCGGACCTGCGCTGTGGCGAGGTTGAAACGGTCTCAGAGCAGGAATACCAGCAGCTTGCACGCATCAACGACACCGGGCTGGCGCTACCGTCCACCACGCTTGCGGAACTGGTGGCGGAACAGACGAGCAAAACGCCGGACGCGCCCGCACTGGCGGATGCGCACATCGAGCTCAGCTATCGCCAGATGCGCGAGCAGGTGGTGGCACTGGCGCATCTGTTGCGTGAGCGCGGCGTGAAACCGGGCGACAGCGTGGCGGTGGCGCTGCCGCGCTCGGTATTCCTGACGTTAGCGCTGCATGGCATTGTGGAAGCGGGGGCCGCGTGGTTGCCGCTGGATACCGGCTACCCGGACGATCGTCTGCGGATGATGCTGGAGGACGCGAAGCCGTCGCTGCTTATCACCACCGACGAACAGCGCCCGCGCTTTAGCGATCTGTCCGTCGGGACGTTTAGTTACAACACACTATTACCGGCTGCGGATGCTGAACCGCTGCGGCTGGCGAAGCCGGAGCAGACGGCGTACATCATCTTTACGTCGGGCTCGACAGGGCGTCCGAAGGGGGTAATGGTCGGGCATACCGCCATCGTTAACCGTCTGAAATGGATGCAGGATCACTACACGCTGACGGCGTGTGACGTGGTGGCACAGAAAACGCCGTGCAGCTTTGACGTGTCGGTCTGGGAGTTCTGGTGGCCGTTTATCGCCGGGGCGAAGCTGGTGATGGCCGAGCCGGACGCGCACCGTGATCCTCAGGCCATGCAGCACTTCTTTGCGCACTATGGCGTCACCACCACCCACTTTGTGCCGTCGATGCTGGCGGCGTTTGTCGCCTCGCTGACGCCGGAAAACGCCGAATGCTGTAAAAGCCTCAGGCAGGTATTCTGCAGCGGGGAAGCACTGCCGACGGAACTTTGTCGCGAATGGGAGCGCCTCACCCACGTGCCGCTGCATAACCTCTACGGCCCGACGGAAGCGGCGGTGGACGTTAGCTGGTATCCGGCATTTGGACCAGAGCTGGCGGCAGTTGCAGGTAACAGCGTGCCGATCGGTTTCCCGGTATGGAACACCGGGTTGCGGATCCTGGATGCGATGATGCGCCCGGTACCGTTTGGCGTGGCGGGCGATCTCTATCTCACCGGCATTCAGCTGGCGCAGGGGTATCTGGGGCGTCCGGATCTCACCGCCAGCCGCTTTATTGCCGATCCGTTCGCGCCGGGCGAGCGGATGTACCGTACCGGTGACGTCGCCCGCTGGCTGGACAACGGCGCGGTGGAGTATTTAGGCCGCAGCGACGACCAGCTGAAAATTCGCGGCCAGCGCATCGAGCTTGGCGAAATCGACCGGGCGATGCTGTCGCTGCCCGACGTGGCTCAGGCGGTGGCGCACGCCTGCGTGTTCAACCAGGCGGCGGCCACGGGCGGCGATGCCCGTCAGCTGGTGGGATATGTGGTTTCTGAATCCGGTTTACCGCTGGATCGCGACGCGCTGCTTGCCTCACTCAGATCGCAGTTGCCGCCGCATATGGTGCCAGTGGTGATGCTGCAAATCAGCGCGCTGCCGTTAAGCGCAAACGGCAAACTGGATCGCAAGGCGCTGCCGCTGCCGGAGCTGACCAGCAAAACCAGCGGACGCGCACCGGAAAGTGCAACCGAAATTGCCGTCTCGCAGGCGTTTGCGTCTTTGCTGGGCTGCGCGGTAAACGACATCGAAGCCGACTTCTTTGCCCTCGGCGGCCACTCGCTGCTGGCGATGCGCCTGGCCGCACAGCTCAGCCGTACGTTCGCCCGCAAGGTGACGCCGGGGCAGATAATGGTCGCCTCTACGGTCAGCAGGCTGAGTGCTCTGCTGGATTCGCCGATAAGCGACGAGCAGGCGCAGCGTCTGGGTTATGAAACCTTACTGCCGCTGCGCGAAAGCGACGGCCCGACGCTGTTCTGCTTCCATCCGGCTTCCGGTTTTGCCTGGCAGTTCAGCGTGCTGGCGCGCTACCTTAGCTCGCGCTGGTCCATTACCGGAATTCAGTCGCCGCGCCCGGAGGGGCCGATGCAGCAGTGTGCGGATCTGGATGGGGTGATTGAACATCATCTGACTACGTTACGTGGCCGGCAGCCCTACGGGCCGTATTACCTGTTCGGCTACTCGCTTGGCGGTACGCTGGCGCAGGGGATTGCTGCGCGTCTGCGTGAACAGGGCGAAACCGTCGCCTTCCTGGGTCTGCTGGATACCTGGCCACCGGAAACCCAGAACTGGTCAGAAAAAGAGGCCAACGGACTCGACCCGGCGGTGCTGGCCGAAATTGAGCGCGAGCGTCAGGCGTTTATCGCCGCCCAGCAGGGGCAGGGCTCCAGCGCGCTATTCAACGCCATTGAAGGTAACTACGCCGACGCGGTGCGGCTGCTCACCACGGCGCACAGCTCGCGGTTTGACGGGAAAGCAACGCTGTTTGTTGCCGAGCGCACGCGAACGATGGATCCGCTGGTGGCGTGGTCGCCGTGGGTAAATGAACTGGAGGTATACAGCCAGGATTGCGCCCACGTGGACATCATTTCGCCGCAGGCGTTTGAGAAGATTGGGCCGGTGTTGCAGAAGATGTTGGGGTAGTGATTTCCCCTCACCCTAACCCTCTCCCACGGGGAGAGGGGATGGTTTGCTCCCTCTCCCTGTGGGAGAGGGCCGGGGTGAGGGCATCAGCGCGCACGCTTTCCAAGCGGCACCACCAGCGGCGTGCCCGCCACCGGGTCGTCAATAATCATGCAGCGCATGCCGTAGATCCGCTCAATAAGCGCTGGCGTCACAATCTCCTTCGGCGCGCCCTGCGCCACAATTTCGCCGTCGCGCAGTGCAATTAAATGCGTGGCATAGCGGCAGGCCTGATTCAAATCATGCAGCACCGCCGCCAGGGTGTAACCCTGCGTGCGGTTGAGCTCGCTCAGCAACTCGAGCAGATCGATCTGATGGCTGATATCAAGCCAGGTCGTCGGTTCATCCAGCAGCATAATGGAGGTCTCCTGCGCCAGCACCATCGCGATCCACGCCCGTTGACGCTGGCCGCCGGAAAGGGTGTCCACGCTCTGCCGGGCGAGGTCCGTAATGCCCGTTGCCTGCATCGCGCGGTTAACCGCGTCTTCATCTTCCTTGCGCCAGCGGGTAAACAGCGGCTGGTGCGGATAGCGTCCGCGTGAGACCAGCTCCTGCACCGTGATGTCTCCCGGCGTGGTGGCGTTTTGCGCCAGCAGCCCGATGCGCCTGGCCACCTCTTTACTGGCAAAGCGCTGGATCTGCTCGCCGTCGAGGAATACGTGGCCTTCAACCGGTGTCATCAGGCGGCTGAGGGTGCGCAGCAGGGTCGACTTGCCGCAGCCGTTCGGGCCGATAATCGCCGTGAAATGGCCGTCAGGAATGTTGACGGTTAAGTCATGGGCAACGATTTTTTTGCCGTAACCGAGAGTAAGGCTTTCGCCGCGCAAGCGGGGGGTTGAATCGGTCATTTCTTGCGTGACTCCTGAACGAGCAAGACGATGAGGTAAATCCCGCCAAGGCTGACGGTGACAACGCCCACCGGAAGTTGATAAGGCATAAACAGCCGCTGGGCGCAGAGATCGGCGGCCAACAGTAACATTGAGCCGCACAGCGCCGCCTGGGTTAAGCCCCAGCGGGCCGTACCGCTAAGACGACGCGCAATGTGCGGGGCGACAAGGGCGATAAAGGAGATGGGGCCGGCAATCGCGGTGGAGGCCGCGGTGAGCAACACGGCGACCAGCATCAGCATCAGACGCGAACGCTCAACGCCGACCCCCAGCGCACAGGCGCTGTCGTCACCCATTTCCAGCAGCCGCATGCGCCGCACCAGCAGCAGCGCGGCGATAAACATCAGCAGAATCAATGGCGCGGCAGGCCAGACTTTGCCCCAGGTCAGGCCGTTGAGGGAACCGGCATACCACAGCCCGGCCGACAGCGCTGTTTCCAGCGAAGCCTGCAGCAGCAGCCAGGTATTGAACGCCATCAGCATGGCACGCACGCCGATACCGATAATGATCAGGCGGAAAGTGTCGATACCGTTGCGCCAGGCAAGCAGCCAGATCACCAGCGCGGTCAGTATCCCGCCGGTCATCGCCGTCACGGTGATGGCCGTCAGATGCTGACCAAACAGCACCATCGCGACCAGCACGCCGCTCCAGGCGCCGGTGTTGAGACCCATTACATCCGGGCTGCCGAGCGGATTGCGCATCAGCGACTGGAAAATCGCGCCGCTGACGCCAAGCGCGGCACCCACCAGCATCGCCATTGCCACGCGCGGCAGTCGCCACTCCGTCACCACCATCGTGACAGCGCGCGGGGCACTGCCGGTGAGCGCGTTAAACACCTGGGCCAGATCGAGCGTCACCGCGCCGCTGCACAGGCTTGCGATCGCCAGCATCAGAATGGCGATAACCAGCAGCGAAACGCTGACGATCAAACGACGAGAGGGGGCCATCATGCACCACCTCCGCGTTTACGTCGTACCAGGAAGATCAGGACCGGCGCGCCGATAAAGGCGCTTACCACCGAAACGCGCAGTTCGCCGGGAACCAGAAGACGCCCGACAACATCAGCGAACAAGAGCAGGGCCGGGGTGGCCAGCAGCGTCACCGGCAGCGACCAGCGGTGATCGGCCCCCACCAGCCAGCGCGACAGATGCGGCATCATCAGCCCGATAAAGGCAATCGGGCCGACCACTGCCGTCGCACTGCCGCACAGCACGGTGATGACCACTAATCCCGTCAACTGGGTTCGCGCCACGCGGTTACCGAGCGCGGTGGCGGTGTCGCTGCCAAGGCTCAGGCTGTTTAGCGCCCGGCTTAAACCGAGTGCCACGGCGGCGGCAATCATCACCGGGATGACCACCACCTTAAGCGTCTCCAGCGTGCGGATATCCAGCGAACCGGCCTGCCAGAAGCGGAGCTGGTCGTAAACGTCCGGGTTAAGCAGGGCGATGCCGTTAGATAACCCTTCCAGCACGGCGGCAAGCGCCACGCCCGCCAGCGTCAGACGTACCGGGCTAAGCTGCCCGCCGCCCTGGCTGCCGGTGAAGGCGACAATCAGCGAGGCCGCCAGCGCGCCGCAAAAGGCCATTACCAGTTGTTCTGAGGGAGAGGTAAACCCGAACAGCGCCGCGCCAAGCACAATGGCAAAGCTGGCACCGCTATTCACGCCAAGAATGCCGGGGTCAGCCAGCGGGTTGCGGGTGAGGGTTTGCATAAGTGCCCCCGCAAGCCCCAGTGCGCCACCGGCAAGTAATCCGGCCAGGGTACGGGGCAGGCGGGCATCCAGCACGATGGTGCAGTCGGCGCTCTGACAGGTACCAAAGAGCGCATCAACAATCACGGAGGCGGGCAGCGGTTTCGCACCAACCAGCAGACTGAGCGCCATCGCAAGGATTAACAGCAGCAATAATACGGGCACGGCAACGGCGCGCACCGCAGAAGAAGAGGAAAACGACATAGCAACATCCATGATTTGATAATGATAGTGATTATCGTTATCTATCTTATTTGGCTATGTTAGCATGTGCGCCCATGGAATGGGTAGAAATAGACTCAAGGTCTTGTCATGAATCAAAAATCCTGGCTGATTAACCTCAGCCTGCTGAAGACGCATCCGGCGTATCGCGCCGTGTTTATCGCGCGTTTTATCTCCATTTTGTCCCTCGGCCTGCTCGGCGTTGCCGTCCCGGTACAGATCCAGACGTTGACGCACTCCAGCTGGCTGGTCGGGCTGTCGGTCACCTTAACCGGCGGGGCGATGTTTATCGGTCTGATGATCGGCGGCGTGCTGGCCGACAGGTACGAACGCAAGAAGCTGATCCTGCTGGCACGCGGCACCTGCGGGGTGGGGTTTGTCGGATTGTGCCTGAACGCAATGCTGCCAGAACCCTCCTTACTCGCCATTTACGCCCTCGGGCTGTGGGATGGTTTCTTTGCTTCGTTAGGCGTGACGGCGCTGCTGGCCGCCACGCCCGCGCTGGTAGGGCGTGAGAATCTGATGCAGGCGGGGGCAATTACCATGCTTACCGTCCGTCTTGGCTCGGTGATATCGCCGATGGTGGGCGGCCTGCTGCTGGCCACCGGTAACGTGGCGTGGAACTACGGCCTCGCGGCTGCGGGGACGTTTATTACCACCTTAACCTTGCTGCGTCTGCCGCTTCTGCCACCGCCACCGCAGCCGCGTGAGCATCCGCTGAAATCGCTGATGGCGGCGATCCGGTTTCTGTTCAGCAACCCGCTGATTGGTGGTATTGCGCTGCTCGGTGGTCTGCTGACGATGGCGAGCGCCGTACGCGTGCTGTACCCGGCGCTGGCGGGGGTGTGGCAGATGAGCGCCTCAGAGATTGGCGTGCTGTACGCCGCCATTCCGCTCGGCGCGGCGTGTGGTGCGCTAACCAGCGGCAGGCTGGCGCAGAGCGCGCGTCCAGGGTTGATTATGCTGTTGACGACACTGGCGTCGTTTATCGCGATGGGGTTCTTCAGCCTGATGCCGGTCTGGGCGCTGGGTGTGCTGTGTCTGGTGCTCTTCGGCTGGCTGAGCGCCATCAGTTCTCTGTTGCAGTACACCCTGATCCAGACCCAGACGCCGGAGGGGATGCTCGGGCGCATCAACGGCCTGTGGACCGCGCAAAACGTGACGGGCGATGCCATTGGCGCGGCGATCCTCGGTGGGCTGGGGGCCGTCATGACACCGGTGGCTTCGGCGAGCACCAGCGGGTTTGCGTTAGCCGTTGTAGGTGGGATCCTGTTAATGGTATTAGCAGAATTGCGCCGGTTCCGGCAGGAGGTTGTATTGAACGACGGTGCGGCCTGATGCCCTCACCCCGCCCCTCTCCCACGGGGAGAGGGAGGGAAAATGCCTACTTAAACAATGCATTTAATCTCTCTAACACCAGCATCGCGCTGTAATAATCCAGGCGGAACGTCTCCGTTCCCAGTGCCCACACGCGTTTATTCTTCACCGCAGGCAGGTGAGCCAGCAGCGGGTTGGCGTAAATCGCTTCAACGTCTTTTTGATCGCCGGCAAACAGGAACAGGCCTTCACCGTTCAGCCCGGTAGCCAGATTTTCACCGCCTAACTGGATGATGTCGTGACGTTTGCCCTGACTTTTTGATGTGTGCAGCCCGGCAGGCAGTTCGGCCAGGGTAAAGCCTAACTGGTGCAACAGCTGGCCCTGGGCAGACTCCGCGGTCCACAGGTTAGCGCTGTGCGCGGCAGCGGTGTAAACAATGGCGTTCACCGGCTGCGGCGGCAGCGTCATCTGCTGTTTCACCTGCGCGAGTTGTTTATCGAATGCTGTAATGCGTTCGGCGGCCTGTTTTTCCTGTCCGGTTATCGTGCCTAACTGCTTCAGCAGTTCCTGCCAGCTTTTGTCGTCGTAGTTGATGATGAGCGTCGGCGCGATGGCGGAGAGCTGATCGTACAACGCCAGGGCCGAATCTCCGCCGGTCGCGCTAATCAGAATCAGATCCGGCATCTGCGCCGCCACCGCTTCCGCGCTCGGCTCGCCAATGTACAGGCGCGCCACGTTGCGCTGTTTCGCAATATCACCCCACTGACGTAAAAAGCCCTGCGCATCCGCCACGCGGTTATTGGGCGTAGTCGCCCCGCTGGCCACTACCGGAGCGTCAATCGCCAGCAAAGAGCCGGTCAGGGTCACGCTGGTGGAGACAATGCGCGTGGGTTTGCTCTCCAGGGTATGCGCGCCGCGGCTGTCGGTTACCTGACGCGGCCAGTCGGCGGCGATGGCTGAGGTTAGTCCTAAAACAAAACATCCCGTTAAAAGAAGGGCATTACGGCAAACGGCGGGGAATTTCACAACGCGGCATCCTGTTCTCTTTGAAGTTAATGCTTCTCATTTTCATGATTGCAGCGAGGGGATGCAAGCGATACTCGCACAAGATGTTCGCTCTGCGGTTGACACCGGCGCGATGTGGGATTAGGTTAGCCAACGAAAATATAAATGATAATCATTATTGCTTCTTTTATCATTTTATGGAGGATGATATGGATACGTCCCTGGCTGAGGAAGTTCAGCACACCGCGACCACGCTGCCATCAGACAGCTTTTTCTTTATGTCGCCTTACCGCAGTTTTACCACGTCAGGCTGTTTTTCCCGTTTCTCTGAACCCGCCGAGGGCGGTGATAACCCGTCGGGGGCCTTCCAGCAGAAACTGGCTCAGGCTTTCCGCCACGCGAAGGCCAGCGGCATTGCCCATCCCGTGATGGTGGGTGCCATCCCGTTCGATACCCGCAAGCCCTCATCCCTGTTTATTCCGCAGCACTGGCAGACCTTTTCGCGCCCGGCGCGTCAGCAGTCCGCGCGCTATTTTTCCGCTTCCCAGGCGTTGAGCGTGGAAACCCGCACTGAGATCCCGCCGCAGCCCGTGTTTGAAGAGATGGTGGCCCGTGCGGCAGCGCTCACCGCCACGCCACAGGTGAACAAAGTGGTGCTGTCGAGGCTGATTGATATTGCGACGGATAAAACGATTGATAGCGGCGCGCTGATGGAGCGACTGATCGCCCAGAATCCGGCCAGCTTCAACTTCCATGTGCCGCTGGAAGATGGCGGCGTGCTGCTGGGCGCGAGCCCGGAACTGCTGCTGCGTAAAGAGGGGACACACTTTAGCTCTCTGCCGCTGGCGGGCTCTGCGCGTCGTCAGCCGGATGACGTGCTGGATCGCGAGGCGGGTAATAAGCTGCTGGCCTCCGAGAAGGATCGCCACGAGCACGATCTGGTGACCCAGGCGATGAAAGCCATTCTGGCACCGCGCAGCCATCATCTCAGCATGCCAGCTTCCCCGCAGCTGATCACCACCCCAACGCTCTGGCATCTGGCGACGCCAGTGGAAGGGGAGGCCCGTGAAAATGAGAACGCCCTGACTCTGGCCTGTCTGCTGCACCCGACGCCTGCGCTGAGCGGTTTCCCGCATCAGGCGGCAAAAGAGCTGATTGCCGGGCTGGAGCCGTTCGACCGCGAACTGTTTGGCGGCATCGTTGGCTGGTGTGACAGCGAAGGCAACGGCGAGTGGGTGGTGACCATCCGCTGCGCGCGTCTGCTTAAAAATCGCGTTCGCCTGTTTGCCGGTGCGGGCATTGTGCCAGCCTCCTCCCCGGTGGGCGAGTGGCGCGAAACCGGGGTGAAGCTCTCTACCATGCTCAACGTTTTTGGTTTGCACTGAGGAATCATCATGACCATCCCCTTTACCCGTTGGCCTGAGGAGTTTGCCCGGCGCTACCGTGAAAAAGGCTACTGGCAGGATCTGCCGCTGACCCACATTCTGACCGACCACGCGGAGAAAGATACCGTCGCCATTATTGACGGTGAACGTCACCTGACCTGGCGCGCGTTCAACCAGGCGGTGAATAACCTGGCCTCCGTCCTGCAGGGGCAGGGCGTGCGTCGTGGCGAGACCGCGCTGGTTCAGCTCGGCAACGTGGCTGAGTTTTACATCACCTTTTTCGCGCTTCTGCAGGTGGGTGTGGCTCCGGTGAACGCGCTTTTCAGCCACCAACGTAACGAGCTGAACGCCTACGCCGCACAGATCAAACCCGCGCTGCTGATTGCCGACCGCGAGCACGCCCTGTTTGCAGGCGATGATTTCCTGAACCGTTTTGTGGATGAACATCGCTCAGTGCGTGTTGTCCTGCTGCGTGGCGATAACGGCGCACATGCCCTGGAGGCGGCCATCGCCCACCCGGCGGCCCATTTCATCCCCAACCCCACGCCCGCCGACGAAGTGGCGTTCTTCCAGCTTTCAGGCGGCAGTACCGGCACGCCAAAACTGATCCCGCGTACGCATAACGATTACGACTACAGCATCCGTCGCAGCAACGAAATTTGCGGCATTACCGCGGATACCCGCTATCTGAATGCGCTACCGGCGGCCCATAACTACGCCATGAGTTCCCCGGGTTCGTTAGGGGTATTCATGGCTGGTGGCTGCGTGGTGCTGGCGCACGATCCGAGCGCCACGATCTGCTTCCCGCTGATTGAACGCCATCAAATTAACGTCACCTCGCTGGTACCCCCGGCGGTCAGCCTGTGGTTGCAGGCGATTGCCGACGGCGCGGGCAATGCGCAGCTTAAATCGCTGAAGCTGCTGCAGGTGGGGGGCGCACGCCTCTCCGCCACGCTTGCCGCGCGTATTCCGGCGGAAATTGGCTGCCAGCTACAGCAGGTGTTCGGCATGGCGGAAGGGCTGGTGAATTACACCGCTCTCGATGATACCCCGGATCGCATCATCCACACCCAGGGCCGTCCGATGTGCCCGGATGACGAAGTGTGGGTGGCGGACGAGCACGGCAACCCGCTGCCACGTGGCGAAACAGGGCGTCTGATGACCCGCGGGCCGTACACCTTCCGCGGCTATTTCAACAGCCCGGAACACAACGCCAGCGCCTTTGATGCCAACGGGTTTTACTGCTCCGGCGATCTGATTGCCATCGACGAGCAGGGGTACATCACTGTGCAGGGGCGCGAGAAAGATCAGATCAACCGCGGCGGGGAGAAGATCGCCGCTGAAGAGATCGAAAACCTGCTGCTGCGCCATGAGGCGGTGATCCACGCCGCACTGGTGAGCATGGAGGACAGCCTGTTGGGCGAGAAAAGCTGCGCGTTTCTGGTGGTGAAACAGCCGCTGCGCGCGGTTGAGGTGCGTCGCTTCCTGCGCGAGCAGGGCGTTGCCGAATTCAAACTGCCGGATCGCGTGGAGAGCGTGGATGCGCTGCCGTTAACGCCGGTCGGCAAAGTCGATAAGAAACAGTTGCGCCTGTGGATCGCTGAACGCGCCCGGGCCTGAGGAACAGAGTATGGCTATTCCAAAATTAACCGCTTATGCGCTGCCAACTGCCGCAGAGTTGCCGACAAGCAAAGTGAACTGGGCGTTTGAGCCTGAACGTGCCGCGCTGCTGATCCACGATATGCAGGAGTATTTCCTGAACTTCTGGGGCGAAAACAGCGCGATGATGCAGCAGGTGGTGGCGAACATCGCCAGGCTGCGCGCGTACTGTAAAGCGCACAACATTCCGGTTTATTACACCGCCCAGCCGAAAGAGCAGAGCGACGAAGACCGCGCCCTGCTGAATGACATGTGGGGCCCGGGCCTGACCCGCTCCCCGGAGCAGCAGCGCATCGTCGCTGAACTGACCCCGGACGAAGCGGACACCGTGCTGGTGAAGTGGCGCTACAGCGCGTTTCATCGCTCGCCGCTGGAGCTGATGCTGAAAGAGACAGGCCGCAATCAGCTGCTGATCACCGGCGTGTATGCTCACATCGGCTGCATGACCACCGCCACCGATGCGTTTATGCGCGACATCAAACCCTTCTTTATTGCCGACGCGCTGGCAGATTTCACCCGCGAAGAGCATCTGATGTCGCTTAATTATGTGGCGGGGCGTTCCGGTCGCGTGGTAATGACCGATGACCTGTTGCCATCGATTCCGGCCTCAAAAGCGGCGCTGCGTGAGCTTATCCTGCCATTACTCGATGAAACCGACGAACCGATGGATGATGAAAACCTGATCGACTACGGCCTGGATTCGGTGCGCATGATGGCGCTCGCCGCACGCTGGCGTAAAGTCCACGGCGATATCGATTTCGTGATGCTGGCAAAAAATCCGACCCTCGACGCCTGGTGGGCGCTACTCTCCCGCGAGGTGCTGTAATGGTTTTTGATTTCACCGGCAAAACCGTCTGGGTGACAGGGGCGGGTAAAGGGATTGGTTATGCGACGGCGCTGGCCTTTGCCGACGCGGGCGCGAAGGTGACCGGATTCGATCTGGCCTTCCCGCAGGGGAATTATCCATTTGCTACCGAAACGCTGGACGTATCTGACGCGGCGCAGGTGAGCGATGTCTGCGGGCGCTTGCTCGCCGTAGAGGAACGTCTGGACATACTGGTCAACGCCGCCGGCATTCTGCGCATGGGCGCCACGGACCAGCTTTCGCAGGAGGACTGGCAGCAGACGTTTGCGGTCAACGTTGGCGGGGCGTTTAACCTCTTTCAACAGACGATG
This sequence comes from Enterobacter cloacae complex sp. 2022EL-00981, assembly GCF_028737495.1. Taxonomy (NCBI): domain Bacteria; kingdom Pseudomonadati; phylum Pseudomonadota; class Gammaproteobacteria; order Enterobacterales; family Enterobacteriaceae; genus Enterobacter; species Enterobacter cloacae complex sp. 2022EL-00981. The sequence goes on along the minus strand of NZ_JAQZRK010000020.1, from coordinate 4,544 downwards.
GGCCAGTTCCGTCGTCAGCAGAGCGGGGCGATTGTCACCGTGGCGTCCGACGCGGCCCACACGCCGCGCATCGGGATGAGTGCCTATGGCGCCTCGAAAGCGGCGCTGAAAAGCCTGGCCCTCACCGTCGGGCTGGAGCTGGCGGGCAGCGGCGTGCGCTGTAATCTGGTGTCGCCGGGGTCAACGGATACCGATATGCAGCGCACCCTGTGGACCTGCGATGATGCGGAGCAGCAGCGCATTCGCGGTTTTGGCGAGCAGTTTAAGCTGGGGATCCCGCTCGGGAAAATTGCCCGTCCGCAGGAGATTGCCTGCACGATCCTGTTCCTGGCCTCCGATGCTGCCAGCCATATCACCCTGCAGGATATCGTGGTGGACGGCGGCTCCACGCTGGGGGCGTAATGATCTGGAAACGCCATTTATCGTTAGATGCGCTGAACGCCACCAGCCAGAACACGCTGGTGGCGCATCTGGGCATCGTTTATACCCGCCTTGGCGACGATACGCTGGAAGCGGAAATGCCGGTGGATGCGCGCACCCATCAGCCGTTTGGCCTGCTGCACGGTGGCGCGTCGGCGGCGCTGGCGGAAACGCTGGGCTCGATGGCCGGTTTTCTGATGACCCGCGACGGGCAGAACGTGGTGGGAACGGAGCTGAATGCTACCCATCATCGTGCGGTAGCGCAGGGGACCGTGCGCGGCGTGTGTCAGCCGCTGCATCTGGGTCGATCCAGCCAGAGCTGGGAGATTGTGGTGTTCGACGAGCAGGGACGGCGGTGCTGTACCTGCCGGTTGAGTACGATGGTGCTGGGGTAATGTTGTGCGGGCTGTTGCCCTCACCCTAACCCTCTCCCACAGGGAGAGGGGGCGGTCTAGTACAAAATTAGAGCATTGAGACGACGCGTTTAAGTAACCGAATTCGCGGCGCAATGGACGCTTTGTCCAGCCACTCCGCCGGGCTGTGGAAGCCCGCGCCAATCGGCCCTAAGCCGTCAAGCGTGGGGATACCCAGCGCAGCGGTGTGGTTGGCATCGCTGCCGCCGCCGACCGCCTGCCAGGTAATGGCGATGCCTTCCGCTTTACCTGCCGCTTCAACCTGCTGCATCAGTGCCTGAGTCGCAACGCTTGCTGCCATCGCCGGTTTGTGATTGACCCGCGCCAGCGTCGTCGTCACGCCCTCTAAAAAGCCTTTTTCACATAAGGCTTCCAGCGCCTGATTCACCCGGTCGTACTCGTCGTTTTCCCAGAAGCGAACGTCGAGCTCGGCCACGGCGTGGTCCGCCACCACGTTTGCCGCGCTGCCGCCGCTAATCACCCCTACGTTGAGTGTGGTGCCGCGCGACCCGTCGCTCAGCGCATTCAGGGCAACGATGCTGTTTGCCAGCGCTGTGATTGCCGAACGGCCTTTTTCCGGGTCGTTACCCGCATGTGCCGCCACGCCCTTGAAGGTGAGGTGATAGCCCGCCATACCTTTACGCGCTTTCACCAGAGAGCCATCAGCACGGGCAGCTTCGCACACCAGCACGCAGCGGGAGCGTTGTGCCAGTGCACCGATCCATTCGTGGGAGTATACCGAGCCCGTTTCTTCGTCCGGATTCATCGCGACCGCGATTGCCAGGCGATCTTTATCCGCAGGATCTAGCTCGCGCATTGCCCACAGAATATTGAGCAGTCCGCTTTTCATATCAGACACGCCGGGGCCGTAGAGACGCGTATCGTCCTCGCTCAACGGGCGTTCGGCCACGGTGCCGGGGGCAAAAACGGTATCAAGATGGCCGACCAGCAGCACGTCGAACTGCTCTGCCTGCGGCTTGTTGCTGACGAAGAGGCCCGGGCCAACCTTCTCGCCCAGGTTTACCTGCCCGGTATGCCAGCCTTCGCGTTGCCAGAGAGATTCTAAAATGCCAGCCACGGCAGCAACGCCCGCGATGGTCTGGGTACCGCAGTCCACGTTCACCAGGCTTTTCAGCTCTTCAATGTAGCGATCCAGATTCATTTCCTTTTCCTTGTAAGCGGTAAGCGCGCGATCGCGCAGGGTCATTCTGGCGAGGTTGAGCGTAAAAAAAATGATACAAATCATCCCGTAAGGTTGAGCCAGGACGAAAAACGCAGAAGTGTGACCGATGACAGCGACGGGGTTGTTTCAGCCTGAAAGTGATCGACTTAACACTGTGGTGTAAATCTCTGGTTTGACCACGCATTATTGCGTTTCAAAGTTGTTAAATTTTACGCGTTGTTCTAGAAACAAAATGTAACATCTCACTGTTTCACAACAACGGATAACCACTATGAACAACTCAGGGAAATACCTTACATGGGCAGGGCTCTCCGTTGTGGGAGCCTTTGCTCTGGGCTATATCGCCCTTAACCGGGGGGAACAGATCAATGCGCTCTGGATTGTCGTTGCCTCCGTCTGCATTTATCTGATCGCATATCGTTTTTATGGCCGCTATATCGCCAAAACGGTGCTGGCGGTTGATGCCACGCGTATGACGCCCGCCGTTCGTCATAACGACGGGCTGGACTACGTTCCTACCGATAAGAAAGTGCTGTTCGGTCACCACTTTGCGGCGATTGCCGGAGCAGGCCCGCTGGTAGGGCCGGTGCTGGCGGCACAGATGGGCTATCTGCCGGGGATGATCTGGATCCTTGCCGGCGTGGTGCTGGCGGGGGCCGTACAGGACTTTATGGTGCTGTTCGTCTCCACCCGTCGCGACGGCCGTTCGCTTGGCGAGCTGGTGAAAGAGGAGATGGGCGCGACGGCCGGGGTGATTGCGCTGGTGGCGACCTTTATGATCATGGTGATCATCCTTGCGGTGCTGGCGATGATTGTGGTGAAAGCGCTGACCCACAGTCCGTGGGGGACTTACACCGTCGCGTTCACCATTCCGCTGGCCATTTTTATGGGGATCTACATTCGCTACCTGCGTCCGGGACGTATTGGTGAGGTGTCGGTGATTGGTCTGGTGCTGCTGGTGTTCGCCATTATCTCCGGCGGCTGGGTGGCAGAGAGCCCAACCTGGGCACCGTTCTTCGACTTTACCGGCGTACAGCTGACCTGGATGCTGGTGGGGTACGGGTTTGTGGCCGCGGTGCTGCCGGTGTGGCTGCTGCTGGCCCCGCGTGATTACCTTTCCACGTTCCTGAAAATTGGCACCATCGTCGGGCTGGCTATCGGTATTTTGATCATGCGCCCGACGCTGACCATGCCAGCGTTAACCAAATTCGTTGACGGTACGGGCCCGGTCTGGACCGGTAACCTGTTCCCGTTCCTGTTTATTACCATCGCCTGTGGTGCGGTGTCTGGCTTCCACGCGCTGATTGCCTCCGGGACCACGCCGAAGATGCTGGCGAATGAAAATCAGGCCTGCCTGATTGGCTACGGCGGCATGCTGATGGAGTCCTTCGTGGCGATCATGGCGCTGGTCTCTGCCTGCATTATCGACCCGGGCGTCTACTTCGCGATGAACAGCCCGATGGCGGTTCTGGCTCCGGCGGGCACCGCCGACGTGGTGGCATCCGCAGCACAGGTGGTAAGCGGCTGGGGCTTTGCCATTACCCCGGATACGTTATCGAGTATCGCCAGTGAAGTGGGCGAGCAGTCGATTATCTCCCGCGCGGGTGGCGCGCCTACGCTGGCGGTGGGCATGGCCTACATCCTTCACGGTGCGCTGGGCGGGCTGATGGATGTCTCGTTCTGGTATCACTTCGCCATTCTCTTTGAAGCGCTGTTTATTCTGACGGCGGTGGATGCGGGGACGCGTGCGGCGCGCTTTATGCTGCAGGATCTGCTGGGCGTGATCTCCCCGAACCTGAAGCGTACCGATTCGCTCCCGGCGAACCTGCTGGCAACGGCCTTGTGCGTGCTGGCGTGGGGGTACTTCCTGCATCAGGGGGTGGTGGATCCGCTGGGCGGTATTAACACGCTGTGGCCGCTGTTCGGTATCGCTAACCAGATGCTGGCAGGGATGGCGTTAATGCTATGTGCGGTGGTGCTGTTCAAGATGAAGCGCCAGCGTTATGCCTGGGTGGCGCTGCTGCCTACCGCCTGGCTGCTGATTTGTACCCTGACGGCGGGCTGGCAGAAAGCCTTCAGCCCGGACAATAAAGTGGGTTTCCTGGCGATTGCCAATAAGTTTCAGGCGATGATCGACAGCGGTAAAATCCCGGCGCAGTATACGGAATCACAGCTGTCGCAGCTGGTGTTTAACAACCGTCTGGATGCCGGGTTGACCATCTTCTTTATGGTGGTGGTCGTGGTGCTGGCGTTGTATTCTCTCAAAACCGCGCTGGCGGCGTTGAAAGTCGACAAGCCAACGGCAAAAGAGACGCCTTACGAGCCAATGCCTGAAAACCTGGAAGAGATTGTCACCCAGGCCAAAGGGGCACATTAACCTGTGTGCCGGGTGGCGCTAGCGCTTACCCGGCCTTGTATTATCCTCCCGTACAGAAAGAACCGGCCAGTTCTTTCTGTCAGGCAGTCCCCATGCCGTACCCGGCCTTAGGCCACGAGCCTGTATTGTAGATCCCTGCAGTGGACTGCCC